>QFXC01000005.1 GCA_003349885.1 endosymbiont of Galathealinum brachiosum
CTTCCTTCGAACCGACACCGAATTCCACCGACATGGCGCAAAAATCCGTAATCGACAGGGCCATGGGAGACGTCGACGACGTCAACGACATCTTCGGTAAGAATTAGACTCCGTATCGTCTAGTCCGGGCCTCTATACCGACGATTTTAGATACGCCCCTTTTTTTCCGATTATCTTTACGCAACTCTAGAGGGAGCCTCCGTACGTATTCGCCCTTTATATACGACCGCACGACTCTCGTAGAATCGTCATTAACGTTCAGCATGTCTATCCTTCCAGACGGTTCGTTTCCGGACGCGGGGGACGTGTCGCCCGACCTGGCCTCGGCACTCGCGTTCAGACGAACCTCGGAAGAACCCGGACCGTCCTCGGCCACCCCTTCGCTCGTGGCCGAATCGTCCGACAACCGGAACGCGCAACGAGTTCGAATCGACCCGGTTTCACTCGCAGCCGCACCCTATCCGATGCGCACCATCGACGGTGAGTCTCGCTTTAGTCCTTTTTTTTATTAAAACGAGCTCGCTCGGCCGTCGATCCGCTCTCGCGTTTTTTTTAGATTATGTACACGCGCCCGTCGAGCCCTTACGTTTTTTTTACCCGCGCTCGTTTTTCAGTCTCGGTCGCGGCGACCACCGAATCCGTCGCGCCGACCGTCGAAGCCGCCTCGGACTCGGACTCGGACTCGGACTCGGGTTCGGAAGCCGAGGCCGTCGTGCCGTCTCCGAGGTCTCGGTCGCGGGAAGAAGCCGTCGTGCCGTCTCCTAGACCTCGGGCCGTCGAGGCGGACGCGTCTCCGGAAAGACCCATCGTCCGACTGCAGCCCGTCTCGCGGCCGGAGAAGACGGACGTCGACGGGCCCGTTCCCCGGCCCACCAAGACGTCCAAGCGATCCGGGTCGGGTGCCTCGGCCGCCTCGGTCGACTCGGGTCGGGCAGCGTTACCTAAACTCGCCAAACCGGACTCGGATCCGACCGACGAGGAGACTGCCCGAATCAAGCGGGAAACGAAGAACCTTTTGCGGAACAATAACTCGGCCACGGCCACAGTCGATCAGGTGGAGAACGGCCACCTCAGACGGCTGCTCGGCATCCCGCGGGGGCTCCACCTGATGTCGCGAGACGGCGCAACGGCGTATTTCGTTTCCAGAGGGCTCCCGACCGCGCCGTCCATGCCCCTGTCGGACGCGGACGCGAGGCACTATAAGCGGGTGGAATCCCTGCGCCGATCCAAGCCCGCGGACGCGCTGAAGACCGTCTTGAGCATCGAAGCGGCAGAGGGTCTGGACGCCCGCGGCATATACAGCGACGCCGACCTGCCCGAGGCTCCGTGCAGGCGGTGCGCGGCCAAGACGACCGCCGGACGCGCTCACGGTAAGCGATCGCGTTCCGATGCGTCCGTATCCGGTTCCAGCTCTAGTTCGTCTTCGTCCGACTCGGAAGGGGACGAACCCGTGCCGAGGAAGGCGATCAAGACGGTCGCGAGCGGGGGCAGGGCAGACGGTCGCACGGGCCCGCGACTGAAGTGCACACCTCGCAAGCAGGTCCAGGTCGGGAACGCGAAACACCGATCTCGACACGCTTCGCCGCCGCGCGAAGAATCACGATCCAAGCGAGTCGAATCCGAGTCGGCAGGCCCGTCGGCGCCCGTGGACCGGGTTCGGCAGCGCAACCGACCCGTCGCCGTCCTACCGTCCGCCCAGAAGGTACGCAGGCAGCTCCGCACGCTCGTCTATCCGGGAGGCGCGGAAAATCTAGCGCAAACGGTGAGGTTCGCGGTCAGGAAGACGCTCGGAGAGGCCGACTCGAAGCGATCGCTGGAAAGGGGGGACCTGAATGCGGTGATCGAAAAGGCGTGCGATAAAATCGAATTCGGGCTAGCTCTGTCCATCCCCGACTTGGCCGGCAAGCGGGAAGAGACGGACGTGGTCAATATGGTAGCGGGTGCGCTGTCGTTGCTGTCGGCGTCTATGCAGGCGGCAGCCTTGACCGGGTCCGTCGTGGGCGTGCTGAGACACATGCCCGCTCTGGTGAAATTCTGGGACGCGCGATTGAAAGGAGCGGCCGAGAACGGGCTGGCCGTGCCGTTTCACACCAGCAAGAGTCTATACGAAGCTTATATGAAGACTGTTTAAAAAAAAAGACTTTTAATTACTATGCATCGTCGTACACAATAACTCGTATGTTTTTTATGCTGTACTATTTTTATAATGTCGAAGCTATTAAATTTCTATTAAGATGTCTCGCCCGGTGTCTCGTTCTTTATGCAAACCGGCCCCTCTCTCGGGTTTTGACCCTTTAGACCTTTTTTCTAGAATACGGGTCACGGGGGGTGGGAGCGAGTTCGGGTTTTATGGAAAAGAGAGGAGGCCGGCTGGCTGCTTTGCTCGAATACGGCTGGCCCGGTCCGCTCGAATACGCGCTGACCGGCTTTGCTCGATTACGGCTGACCGGCTTTTGCTCGAATACGGCTAGCCCGGTCCGCTCGAATATGGCTGGCCGGCTAGTTCTCGAATACGCGCTGGTTGGCTTTGCTCGAATACGGTTGGCCTGGTTTACTCGAATACGCGCTAGTCGGCTTTGCTCGAATACGGCTGGCCTGGTCCGCTCGATTACGGCTGACCGGCTTTGCTCGAATATGGCTGG
>QFXC01000006.1 GCA_003349885.1 endosymbiont of Galathealinum brachiosum
AACACCAACCTGACGTGAAAGCAGGATGTGCTCACGTGTTTGAGGCATTGGGCCATCAGCTGCTGAACATACCAGGATCGCGCCGTCCATCTGTGCCGCACCAGTAATCATGTTTTTAACATAATCGGCGTGACCCGGGCAATCTACGTGTGCGTAGTGACGTACGTCTGATTCATATTCAACGTGAGACGTTGCAATCGTGATACCACGTGCACGCTCTTCCGGGGCGTTATCGATTTGATCGAACGCTTTTGCTTCGCCACCTTGAGCTTCTGCCATAACTTTCGTTAATGCAGCCGTTAATGTAGTTTTACCATGGTCAACGTGACCGATAGTGCCCACATTGACGTGGGGTTTATTACGTTCAAACTTTTCCTTGGACATTGCAGTCTCCCCGGGAATATTAAATTAAAATAATTAAAAAACTAAACTTCAAAACAATCTGGAGCTCATAACCGGATTTGAACCGGTGACCTCTTCCTTACCAAGGAAGTACTCTACCGACTGAGCTATATGAGCAAAACCTTTTACCGCCAGCTCAAACCATGGCTACAGCAGTTTCTAAATACACACTTTATATACCTTTATATATACAGCACATATCAATTGGAGCGGGCGGCGGGAATCGAACCCGCGTCATCAGCTTGGAAGGCTGAGGTAATACCATTATACGACGCCCGCAAGCGACTCGTATTACTACCAGCCACTGACTAACTAATTTGGTGGAGCGGGGAGGATTTGAACCTCCGAAGCCGAAGCAGCAGATTTACAGTCTGCCCCCTTTGACCACTCGGGAACCACTCCAAAAACTGGAAGCCGCATATTTTGAACGACCACACCACAACTGTCAATAAAAAGCGGCCCAATTCCTGCTTGTCACCCCAAAAGAAATGACTCTACAGAGTTTGGGCCGCTGGTTTGATCAGATGTAACAATCTTCAAAACACGCAGCGATGACTTCACTGTATGAAATCATCTAAATTTGGTGCCGGCACCATGAGTCGAACACGGGACCTACTGATTACAAGTCAGTTGCTCTACCATCTGAGCTATGCCGGCAAATTCTTTTTTTACTACCACCAGCTAACTCCATCTGAGCTATGCCGGCAAGTCATTCTCTAAAGCAAAAACATGTACTTGCGAGAAGGAGCGCAATTCTAGAGAAAGAAGAGACATTTCGCAATGGGATTTTGATATTTATTTGATTTTTTTTTGGCTTGCGGCTAAAAAAGGCATTTTCCAGTGCAATTCACCCCTTTTAACCCTCTGATGATAACGATATATCTACGTTTGCTTAAGAATCACACTCACGCATCAATTGAGAAACGCCATCTGAAATATATTCATCAACAGAAAACTCGCCCCCCTCTTCTTTTCCCTTTACCTGATAATCTAGCCAGTAAATGTCATATTCACGATAGATAACATTGATTTCAGCTTTAAACCCGAGATCGGCTACTTTTTTCATTCTTCGATTTGCATGTTTTGGCTCTCTAAAATGCCCTAGAGATATACTGTTTTTTGCCTCACCACTTAATACTATATAGAAATCATTAATTTTCTTCTGTCTTAGCTTCTTTGCCATCAGCTTCGCCTGCTTTCTGTCTGGCATTGCGGGTACATATACCCAGTATCTGTGTTTCTCTGATTCCTGCCGTTTTCTAACCGATACATCCGTTACATATTCAGCTATCGATTCACGCAATTGCTGCATAATGCTTTTATCTTTAAACGGCCCCAGAGTAAAACATGACACTTGCTCTGACTTAATTTGCTCAATATTTTCATCCAACTGCAAATCTGCCGTAATATCTGTTTTTTCATCTTTAACACTCTGTAACGACTCTTCTATACTCTTCACTTCATCAACGTCGCCTTCATCCAATAACTCTAACACCTTAAGACCTTCAGCCATTGGCAGAATAACACCCCCTACGCCTACTGGAGACAAATATTGCCAGCCTGCATAAAGTAAATTTAAAATAACTATAAATACCAGTAAAATACGCATATCGTTAAACAGCTAACTCTCTATTTTTTAATTTCAGTTGAAGCAGTATACAACCCCTGCAAAACTAGAAATGGATTATGACTATTTTCATATGTAATCGCACTTGAAACCCAGCCCCCATCACCACCTGTCACAATGCAGTGTATTTTCATACTTGCACATTTCAAATGCGAATCAATTATTGCTGACAAACCACCAGCAATTACCTGACTACATCCCTTTGATATTGAATCCTGTGTTGATGACGCTAATCCTGTGACATCATCATTGCTATGGTTTTTTTCTGAATACTCAATATTTTCCGCACCTGTTACCAGCGAGTTAATCATTGTGCGATATCCTGGCATTATTAACCCACCCAGATGCTGCCCGCTATCACTAATGACATCCAGTGTAATAGCCGTACCACAATCTATAACACAAACCACCTCACCCTCATTAGCTCCACTTACCCTGAAAGCCTCAACCATAGCCAACCAACGATCAACCCCCATATTCTCAGGCACTTTATATGAGTTAATAACATTACATTGCTTTGCCATGGTTTCAGCAAATCTGAAATTTGTATAACCATAGCTATTTAACAAACCGGAAAAGCGCTTTTTAAATCCCTGCCCGGCCACACAACTGATTTCTACCCGCTCAGAAGCAACGGGTAAGTTAGCATTTTTAAAATCTGCTTGCAGACTATCAAGCCTATACTCAAAAACACCGTGCTCACGTATGACGCCGTGCTTAAACAACGCCCACTTAATACGACTGTTACCAATATCAATTGTTAGCATATTTTTTTATCTTCAACTTAATATCAGCTGCATAATACGTTTTTTCTTCTTCATTTATAATTACTCGAAGAGAATGATCGTTACCGTACCCCAATACCTTTGCCTCAACCTCTTCGTCTTCTGTTTTAATAAATACCTTGCGACCGGTAAGCAAGTCTAATTTATTCCAGTCTCTCTCAAATGACATGAAGCCAGACGATTTATACTCCAGCAAACACTCAACCAGAACATTGAACAGCTTTGCCACCAGGTCATTTCTACCATTTAATTCCAGATCAGCTAAGCTTTTATTGTGATTAGAACCTTTCGCTGTTAACGCAGTCAAAAGATCTATCCACGGTTGATCAATTTTTTTTGATGCCGATTCTGGCATGTCAATATTTAAACCCAAACCCACAACAACATACATCTTACTGGAACTGATACGTGTTTCGATCAATAAACCTGCCAGCTTTTTATCGTTTAGCAAAATATCATTAGGCCATTTTAAATCAACATTCACTCCTATCTTACTCATCAATCTCGCAACCGCCACTCCACACGCAAGCGATAATCCTCCTACTTCACCTACCTGAGAAACATCAAATTCACAACCAATGCTCATATAGACATTTGCATTCGCCGGTGACTGCCAAACCTTACCATCTCTCCCTCGCCCTTTAGACTGATGATTTGTTACACAGCCAACAAAACCACCAACACCTTGCTGCAATACTCTCATCACTTCATCATTAGTAGACGTCACGGTATCTAACACCAGCAACCGCGTTATTTTACTTAAAGCAGGTTCAATTAAATACTTACAGACACTGCCTTTCTCTAACTTATCATCTAATTTGAATTTTTCTGCCATCAACTTGCGCTACCTCTAGTTAGGCGCTAACTATCTGTACTTTTAATCTAAATTAGCTACACTCTAATCTAAAGATTATTCGCAATAGTTTAAAGGTTTTACGCCAGACTGCCGATAGTTTTATACCGCGCAACTAAATAGACTCAACCCCGTCAAACAGTCATAGACACCGTTCTGGCGATCACTTAAGGAGACACTGTGGATCTAGCTACCTTACTGGGGCTTATTATAGCCTTCGGTTTTATTGTAGGTGCCATCGTATCTGGTGGATCCTTTATATTATTTGTAAACGTTCCTTCATTACTCATTGTTATTGGCGGCAGCATAGCCGTAGTACTTATGCAATTTACGGTAAGCCAATTTTTTGGTGCGTTTAAAGTTGGCCTAAAAGCTTTCTTACATAAAAGTGTTGATGCCTCTCAACTTATTGAGCAGGCTGGCGTTCTAGCTAATATTGCCCGTAAAGAAGGCATGATGGCTCTCGAATCACAGGAAATTGAAAACCCTTTTCTCAACAAAGGCATTCAGCTTTGCGTAGATGGACACCCTCCTGACTTAGTTCGCAAGATGCTGAGTAAAGACATCAGCCTGACCATACAGCGCCACGAGTTAGGCCAGAGAATATTCACCGCGCTAGGCGATATCGCTCCCGCTATGGGCATGATAGGCACTCTGATAGGCCTGGTACAAATGCTCGCCAATATGGAAGACCCGAAAACAATTGGACCAGCCATGGCCGTTGCACTTCTTACAACATTATATGGCGCCATTATCGCCAATGCTTTTGCACTCCCCATTGCCGATAAACTCGAACTCAGAAGCCAGGAAGAAAAAACCAACCGCACCCTGATACTTGAAACCATAAGCGGCATACAGGAAGGCATGAATCCGAGAGTACTTGAAGAACTACTAAAAGCATTCCTACCAGAAGGCCAGAGAGATACCGAGGAAACTGCAGACGAATAGTCTCGACTAAGCCAAAATGGAAGAAGAAGCAGTAAAATGTCCGTCCTGTCCACCCGCCTGGTTAGCAACCTTTGCCGACCTGATGTCACTACTCATGTGCTTTTTCGTTTTACTGCTATCTTTTTCCGAAATGGACGCTCTCAAATTTAAGCAATTGGCCGGCTCAATGTCCCAGGCGTTTGGTGTACAACGTGATGTAAAAACCAAAGAGATCCCGAAAGGTACAAGTATTATCGCAAAAGAATTCACACCTGGTCGCCCCACGCCAACTGTATTAAAAGTTATGCGTCAGCATACAACGGATGAATATAAGAAAAACCTCGACTTTAGAAAAGGTCCGGAAAATTCGGATAAATCGGGTGAAAAATCCAAGGCTGAAAAACGACTTGAGAAACTTAAAAAAGCACTTAAAGATCAGATCGCGGCAGGTTCAATTGAGGTCTCTGGCGACAACCAACGAACTATTATACGCATCAGAGAAAAGGGATCATTTTCCTCCGGCAATGCAACATTAAGCAGTCGTTTCAAACCTGTACTAAAGAAAATCGCTGACGCGTTAGAAAAGACGCCAGGGAAAATACACATATCAGGTCATACAGATAACATTCCAATTTCCACTTTCAGATTCAGGTCAAACTGGGAACTATCATCAGCCCGTGCGGTATCTATACTAGAACATATTTTACAAATTAATAAAAAAATACCTAATGAACGCATTGTTATTCAGGGTTATGCGGACACAATCCCTCTCGTCCCCAATTCAACACCAAAAAACAGAGCGACTAATCGCCGCGTTGAAATAGAAGTTATTAAGCAGACAGAAACCGTTAAAGACATGCCAAGTTTAATTAAATTTTCCGAGTGATCAATAATGATAAAAATAAACGACAATGAACGCAGGGATTTTTTTAGAATAGATGATGATGTGTATCTGGATTATGCTTCAATAACAGAAGAAGAGTATAAAGCAGCACCTGAAACCCTGCGCAATCTGGAAGATAGCGCATTTAGCCTAAGCGCTAATTTTGCGACATTAAATAACAGCATCAACCCTATTTTAAACAATATAAAACAGCTACATCCGGATATAGGCGAATATCTTGAAGCCTTAAACAGCAAGATTGACCGCTTAAGCCAACATATACATTTCGGCAGTTCTGATTTTGATAACGAAAAGGTATATACAGCTAATATCAGCGCATCAGGCATTCAGTTTGAAACTGATCAGAGCTTTCAGCTTCAGCAAGCGATGAAACTAGAACTGGTATTACTACCAGAAAAAGTAGGAGTATTAATTTTTGGTCGTGTAGTAGATGTAAAAGCGAAATGCATTTGTATTGAATTTGAGCACTTAAGGAATGAAGATCAGGAATTAATGATTAAACATAACTTAAACAGACAAATGAACGAGTTACGCGAAAAGAACAATAACAATTAAATCTTTTCTTCCACATAAACAACAACCTGATTACGGCCTGATGTTTTTGCTTTATACAATGCTTCATCAGCATGTTGTAATAGCTGATCACCAATTTCTTTAGTGCTTAAATTTTTATCATTAAGAGACGATAAAATCTCCAGACCTATTGAAATTGTTACATTTAGACCACCCTGTCCACAGGTAAGCCTTTTATCAGACTGAACAGCCTTACGTAACCGCTCAGCTATTTCCGTCGCTAACTCCAGAGTGACTCCTGGAAGCACAACAGCAAATTCTTCACCACCATATCTGGCAACAACGTCACAAGCTCTAACCTGTTCTTTTATCAGGTTTACTAATTGAGTTAATACCAGATCACCAATGTGATGACCATAGGTATCATTTACTTTTTTAAAAAAATCGACATCAAGAAACATACAGGCAAGATTGTCTCCCTGCCTTAAACTACGTTCAATTTCGTCGTTAAAACGCAAGTCAAAATAACGCCTGTTATATGCTTGCGTTAAAGGGTCCTGATAACCAATCTCTTTTATACGCTGTTGATTTAAACAGTTTTCTATTGCAACTGCTGTCATCGCTGATAACTTTTGCAAGAACGTTGTTGCTATCCCCGTTTGATAACGATTTACATCTCGACTTAATAACAATAGCGTGCCGATTAGCTTATTGTTTCTCATTAATGGCAATAGCGCTGCACTCTTACAAGAATCGATATCATCAATTCCTGCTAACATCCAGTCAAAGCGCGTGAGCACATCTGGACCTAACACGGGGTAGATACTCATTTCAGATATTTGCTGCTGATCTTTTTCAGTATCAAGGATCAGCAGCTTGGACTCATAAAGTGACTTTGCATCCGTATCATGACCATAAAAAAGTTTTTCCGCATCACGATCAAAATCAATCAGGGTCATAACAACATCATGCAGCTGAAAACGAGCCTGCATCTGAAAAAGCACATAATCACGCAATTGCGCAGGCGTATTTGCCGATATAACCTCAAAACCAAACGAATCAAATAACTCCTGCTTTTGCTCATTCGTACGAGCCCGACGCAACAGGTTATCTAGCTGACGTTTGAGTTTACGGTTTTCATTGAAGATAGTGTCTTCCATCTGAATAAGTGTATATCAGATCGTTCGAATTTTTCTTATTTATTGTTAAATTTGCTGAATATTACCGTCTAAATCACACATATAATCCAACAGAGATCATAACAAGCCTGGTAATCATGAATTTATGGCTGATCCTGCCTTAATTCCAACATTTTAAGCTGAACTTAAAATCGACTAATAACTCCGTTTTACCCTGCAAGTGGATTAGTTAACTGCTAATCTACATACATGATATTAAGTCCTGAAAATAGATTATGTCACAGTCGCTTTTAACCCGGCTAACCCATTTAGATTACCCCAAAGTGGTGATAAAAAAATTACCCGTCGCCATTACTATTGTGCTGATTATTTTCTGCGCTCATAAATTATCACAAATTACGCTGGCTTTATTTTCAGATTCTCCAGTATCCAATACAACAAATAACTCTCTCATTAAATCAAGCATTAAAACAAACCATAAACAAAACTATGAAAGCATAATCGCAGCCAATCTTTTTGGCTCGCCTGAAAAAACAATAAAGCCAACACAAATAAAGGCTCCTGAGACCAAACTAAATCTCACCCTGAAAGGTGTGTTTTTCACTACACCGATGATTCATTCAACTGCCATTATTTCTGAGGGAAAAAATGGTAAAGAAGAAAGTTATAACATTGGGGATAAAATTACTGGCAGCGCAATAATTAAAGAAATATGGAATGACCATGTTGTCATAACGCGTAACGGCCATTCAGAAATATTACGAATCATTAAAGATGAAATGCTCGGCGAAGTATTTAGCTTTATCCCCGACTTTAAAAACCTTAAACCATTAGTCGCAAAGACACCGTTGGATATCATCCGGCTTAAAATAATAGACAACCCTTATTTATTAATAGATTACGCAGATGCCGAAGCAGTTAAAGTTAATGGAAAACAGATTGGCTATCAGTTGTTCCCTAAAAAAATGGGTTCTACCACTATAGCTGAGATAGGTATCGAACCCGGAGATGTAATCACATCCCTCAACAACGTAAAATTAATCAATGCTAAAAATGCAAAAATAGCACTTACTAAACTAGTTACAGATAGAGACGTCACCATCTCAGTGAATCGCAAGAACAGTAAATTATCGATTAGAGTTGAACTACAATAAAACAGTTATTATATATTATTGTGATTTACAAATAACACGCATTTTAATTAGAAGTCCTTTACAATAAATTTCTATATTTTTATTTCGGTATTAAACAATATGAAAAAACTAGCTTTTTTAATAATACTATTTCAGTATGGCTGCGCTATTCAACCATCTACTAAAACAGAAAAAAACATCAATATTATTAATGATGAGCATGACATTTATAGCTCACAATATATAGGTAATATTAATTGCACCATTCGAGCAAACAACGAAACAGTGCAAAAAAATATTGCAACTTGCAAGTCAATATTAATAACCGAAGCAGAACAACTTAATGCAGATATCATTCATATTTTCAAAGAAGAAAACTGCTTAAAAGACAACAGCATTAAATGCGCAGCCTCTAGTGCAGTTAACATGTCTGCACGTGCATACATAGATCAATAGAACTATTTATTTAATTTGTAATTGTTTTTTTTGCCAGTAACCATAAACCACTGGCAAGAACACCATCGATACTAACGGCGCTGTTATCATTCCGCCAACCATCGGTGCAGCAATGCGACTCATTACTTCGGAACCGGTTCCTGTTCCAATCAATATGGGCACTAAACCGGCAACAATAACCGTTGCAGTCATCGCTTTAGGCCTTAGACGCTGTAAGGCGCCCTCCATAATCGCTTCGTTTAACGCCTCACTCGTTTGAGGCTGCAAGCGTTTTACCGCACCATCCAAATAAACTAACATAACAACGCCAAATTCTGCTGCCACACCTGCAACGGCAATAAAGCCAACGGCTACAGCAACTGAAAGATTATAATCCAATACCCAGACCAACCAAATCCCACCCACCAATGCCACGGGCAATAACGACATAACCATTAGCGCCTCGGTCATGTTACGGAAATTGATATAAAGCAGAATAAGAATTAAACCTAATGTTAAAGGCACAATAACGCTTAACTTTTCTTCAACTCGCGACAAATACTCATACTGCCCTGACCATTTAAGCGAGTAACCGGGTGGAATCTCGACTTGTTCAGCGACAATTTTGCGTGCACTTTTCAACCAGGTACCTATATCAATATCGCCAATATCTATATAGGTCCAGCCATTTAATCGGGCATTTTCACTTTTTATCATTGCCGGACCATCACGGATAATAATGTTAGCGATATCACCAATCGGCACCCTTTCCCGCTTAGTATCAACAGGAATTTGTTTAATGCGCGATAAAGATTCTCTAAAACGCGGGGCCATCCGCATACGAACTGGATGACGTTCTCGCCCTTCTATTGTATAGGCTACATCTTCACCACCTATGGCGGTACGCACAACTTCCTGTACCTGACCGACACTAACACCATAAAGCGCTGCAGATTCAGGGTTCATTTCAATATCTATATAACGAGCCGAATCCACGCGCTCTGCAAAGGCTGATTTAGTACCTGGAATACCACTGACAACTTTTTCGATTTTTTGTCCGAGCTTTTCAATCACTTTTAAATCTGGCCCCGCCACTTTAATACCCACGGGTGTACGGATGCCTGTAGCCAACATATCAATACGTGCAGAAATTGGCATTAACCAGGTATTGGTTAACCCTGGCACATTAACCGCTTTATCAAGCTCATCTCGAATACCAGACAATGTCATTCCCTCGCGCCAGTCTTCTTCTGGCTTTAAGCGAATCGTTGTCTCAATCATCGTCAACGGTGCTGGATCAGTTGCCGTATTAGCTCGACCTATTTTTCCAAAGACCTGTCTAACTTCTGGAACCGTTTTTATCATACGGTCAGTTTGCTGAAGTAATTCCGCTGCTTTACCCGCAGATAAACCCGGCATGGTACTCGGCATATACAACAAACTACCTTCGTTAAGTGACGGCATAAATTCTACACCTAAATTTCGCCACGGCAATAACGCACTGACTACAATAAAAAAGGCGATACCCAAAATTGTTTTTGGATGCTTCAAGGAATAATCTATGACCGGCCTATATGCAGACATTAAACCTCTATTCAGTCGATTATCTGTTTCACTCTTAATATTGCCGCGAATAAGATAAGCCACTAATGCGGGGACTAATGTAATCGATATTCCTGCTGCCGCTGCCATTGCATAACTTTTTGTAAAAGCCAGTGGCGCAAACAAACGGCCTTCTTGCGCCTCTAATGCAAAGATAGGCACGAAGCTCACGGTTATAATAATAAGTGATATAAATAACGGCCGACCGACTTCAACCAGGGCATCAATGAGAACCGGCGAATCAGCGGTTACCTCTCTGCCCTCCATGCGTTTATGTACATTTTCAATCATCACAATGGTGGCATCCACCATGGCACCAATTGCAATTGCAATACCCCCAAGAGACATAATATTTGCGGTGATGCCTTGCAATGACATCACCACAAAAGCTGCCAAAATACCTAAAGGCAACGACACCACAATGATTAACGAGGAGCGCATATGTAACAAAAAAACGGCACAAACTAATATCACAACAATAAACTCTTCGATTAAACGGAAGCTTAAAGTATCAACCGCGCGGTTGATGAGTTTTGATCGATTATATGTCTCAACAATTTCGACCCCTTCCGGTAAACCTTGGGAGAGTTCAGCCAGACGTTGCTCAACACGTTCAATCGTTGATAGCGCATTTTCGCCATAACGCATGACAACAATACCGCCAACCACTTCACCTTCACCATCCAGTTCAGCCATTCCACGACGAGTTCGTGGCACTTCAACCACATCAGCTAAATCACCGACACGGGGCACCGCACTGAAGTCCCAGCGTTTCAGAATAGGCACTTTTTGAATGTCTTCTATACTGCGCAGGTAGCCTTTACCACGAACCAGATATTCAGCTTCAGCTATCTCAATCATTGAGCCACTGACTTCCTGCGCCGCATCAGAAATAGCGTGCCGGAATTCGTGATAGCTAATATCCTCTCGCTCCATACGAACAGGGTCTAACTGCACTTCGTATTGCTTTTCCATCCCGCCAATAGTGGCAACTTCCGCAACACCGGCAATACTCGTAAGCTCATAACGTAAAAACCAATCTTGTATTGCCCTTAAATCAGCCAAATCGTGAGCGCCACTACGGTCAACAAGCGCATATTGGTAAATCCAGCCCACACCACTAGCATCAGGTCCTAATACAATTTTTGCATCAGAAGGCAAACGTTCGCGGATTTCATTCAACGCCTCAAGTACTCTAGAGCGCGCCCAATAAGGGTCAGTGCCATCTTCGAATATTACGTAGATATAGGCATCACCGGTAAAAGAATAAGCACGCACAGTACGCGCACCCGGTGCAGCTAACATGGCTGTGGCGAGAGGATAGGTAATCTGATCTTCGATGGCTTGTGGCGCCTGCCCCTGATGTGTAGCACGGATAATCACTTGTACATCAGATAAGTCAGGGACCGCATCAAGGGATAGCTTACTGGTGACATAAATACCGCCAATGGTCATCATAGCGGCAAGCACTAAAACCATTGCACGATTATTTACCGACCACCTTATTAGAGCTTCAATCATGGTTTCTTATCTTTCTTATTCCGCTAACCGTGAAAAACCGGCGCGTAATGTTGATTCAGAATCAATAAGGAACTGCGCTCTAACTACCACCGCATCTCCTTCTTCCAAGCCTGATTTAATCTCGGCCCATTCTGCACCTACAAAGCCCACTTCAACATCTACCGGTTGAAATTTTCCGCTGCTCAGCAACTGAACAACACGAGACTGTCCTTCAACAAGAATAACGGCCGTTGACGGAATACGTAACGCTTCTGCATTAGTACCCGCATTAACATATGCTCCGACAAAAACTCCTCTTTCTGTTGCATCTTTTGGTACTTCAAAATCCGCTTGAATAGAACTGTAAAAACCTGCGTCACCATGCTCAACTTCAATCACTCGACCGGGCCATTTTTTACCGGGCATATGGGGCAAGTCGAGCTGTGCATGTCGACCACGTTTAACCGCTCGTGCTGCTCGTGCATAACTGCGCAATCGTACTCGTGCAATATTATCTGTTTTTACTCTGGCTATTTTTTGATTGATTTTCAGTTCCGTCCCCACATCTGTCGACATTTCTAAGATGCCAGAATGGGGTGCCTCCAGGATAAATTCAGGTGTTAGTTCCATATCATTAATACGGTCGGTACCATCAAGCACCGCCTGACGAGAATCCATAGCCGCCAGTTGTTTTCTAATTTCTTTCATGCCCTGATAATCACGATTTTTTTGCGCGAGTAAATAGGCATCCTGTACTTTTTTAAATTCAGCTGATTCAATCGATAAAATAAA
Organism: endosymbiont of Galathealinum brachiosum; assembly: GCA_003349885.1. NCBI lineage: Bacteria > Pseudomonadati > Pseudomonadota > Gammaproteobacteria > endosymbiont of Galathealinum brachiosum. The sequence continues at coordinate 12,613 of QFXC01000006.1, forward strand.
TTCACCTTCGGCAACCCAATCACCGACCCTGGCAAATACCTCTTTTACCTTGCCATTAATTTTTGTCTTTATCTCTGAGACAGTTGCAGGAGTAACCGTTTCAACACTGCCACTAGCAAACACCTGTTCTGATATACGTCCGCGTTCCGCATGGGCAATTCGCACACCCAGGCTATTGCTCATCGCAGAAGAAACTGCAATACCAGAACCATCAGAACCTTCATCACTCAGCTCTTTTATTTCTAAATCCATACCGCAAATAGGGCAACTACCTGGCTCATTTGAAACCACTCCAGGATGCATAGGACAAACGTAACCCGGCATTAGGTGTTTTGCCGCATGCTCGACCGCCACTTCATGCGACTGATCATCAGGTGCTGGCAATAAATATTGACTGACTAAGAAACCACTGATTAGCCCACCAAGAAAAACAATTAGGAAAGATATTTTATTCATCATAGATTAATTTTCTTTACTTTTATTAATTGCCAGCACTGATATTGAAATTTAAATTCACCCGCCTTTTAGATTTAATCGGGTTACTGCTTGCGTGAAAAATATCATCTTTAAAAAGCAGACCTGTGTTTGCTTTTGGTGTGACACGTTCTCTGAGAGTTAAAGTGCTGGGGCAACCTTGTCCGGCGGTTTCGTTAAAAATAAACGTGTCGCCATCCGAGTCTTCTAAATAGTATAAAAAAATCCAGTTAGTTGCTTTGTTTTCAAAATAAGATGGATCAATATGCGGCATATTAAAATTTTCTTCTGTACTGCCATTGAGTTGTGTTTGCAAATTGGCTTTTGCTCGAAACACCTCGACTGAACGCTGCAACTTACTGTAATTTGATTTTTCCGCCATAAAATAAAGCAGAGGTTTTATCTGTTCCCAATGCGGCGATGAAATATGATTTTTAACATGAAGCGCATGGGAAAAACCGCAACTTGAAACAATTTCTGGATTTCCCGTAAACGGGTTATTAATTGCAGGATCTATAGAAATTTCTGGATTATAATGCCATGGCAAATCAGGATGCGTAATTAAATCATGAATATCCTGCCAGTATGCCTTAGGTAAAACATCTTCAATAATAGTAAAGCTCTTCACGACTCTAACCTGTAGTTATAAATATACGTTAATGTTTTTAATTAATAATAGTGTACCGAAATCATAAATGCTTAATAAAAAAAGAAGACGACCAGAGCCGCCTTCTTTTTTAAACATGAAACCGAGGTTTCTATTTGCTTAACACTTACTTAGCGTCTTCTACACGAATACGTACTGAAGCACCATGTGGATCTGAGTGCTCATTACCTGTGTAAGCGTGACCGCCAGGAGCGTTAGCTGGAGCATCATCAACACTGTTGTAAGTACGAAGCACTGTAATCAACTTACCAGAATCGCCCTTGTTATTAAGCTTGATAACGCCAACACCTGGGCAAGACCCCTGTGCATTGTGACCAACTGATACCGGGATAGGACCACGAGTCGCAACAACTAAGTGCTTACCGTCTGGAGTAGTACCCATTAGATCTGGAGCTGGATCATTTCCTGGAAGACCTGCATCATCAGTTACAGAGAAAGCAGCACATGGACCTGTACCTTTACCTTGACCATTTGCAGATGTCAGATCGTAAGAACCAACATGCTGCATAGTTTTAGTATCGACAACTTCTACAACATTCTGTAAACGGTCAGCCTGGTGAATGTAACGACCATCAAGAGTCTTTGCCATACCGTGTGCATCACGACGAGTAGTGATACCTGGTAATTGACCAGTACCGTTACTAGCAGCACCAGAAGTGTTACCAATCGTTGCTGTGTTTGTAGCATCTTTGAATAATACTGTAGGAGCAGGTAAGTTTTTACCACCGTTACCAGCAGCAATTGCCGCATCATCAATGCCATAAATAGTCATAGTAGATTGAGTTGCACCTGAACCAGCTGCAGAAGCACCTGCATTTAGGAATACATTTCCATCAACTTCAAGACCACCACAACCAGCGCCGTTTACCGTTTCACGATCGTATTCTGCAACAATGTTCATTGGAGTAGCATTACCGTCAGCAACTAATAATCCGCCACCACCCATTGTGATATATACGTTACCAGTGCTAGTTACGATAGGACAAACGATGACATTTGCAGGACGTTCAGCACCTTGACGTGCATCACCAGCTGGAGTTGTAAGACCCATGTCAGCTATTGCATATGAACCTGTTACACCACTTGGAACCATACCTGCACCATTAAATGCAGAAGCTGGATCAACGATTACAGGGTTAGAACCCACGTTTACTGAAGCACTTAGATCATAATTAGCGCCAGTAATGTTGCCATCAGTGTCGCGATCTATATTGATACGCTCAAGAACACGACCGTGTAAATTAGCTAAAAGTAATGCAGAACCATCATGATTCCAGAAAGACATATGTAAAGAACGACCGTGACCAGTTTTAGTTACCTGAAATAAGGCAACCGCTTTTTTAGTAGCACCGTCGATAATACCAACATAACCACCAGCAAGACCACCAGTTACAAACATGTTGATGTTCATGTATTTCTGTTGTGGATCAGGAAGCATACCGTGTAAACGACCAAATGCTTCGCCTGCATTATGCAATTCTTCTAAAGTAGAACCTGTACCTGTTTCGACTAACTCATCACCTGGGAATATATCGTTAATATCATATGTAGTAACAGGAGCAATATCTTTACCGTGAGAAGAGATTTGCTTCTCTACGTCTTCGCCTTTCCATACATGCATGTAACTACCAGAAACACCACGACCAGCAGCGCCAGCAACAGAGTTAGATTGATCAGAAGCATATACTTCATAAGGAGCAGAACCTGCACCTGGACCTTTAGCGATGGCTACAGATGAAACTAGCGCAAGGCCAGCAGCAAGTGCAGTTAATGTTGTATTTATTTTGTTCATTTATGACACCTCAATAAGAATTATTATTAATAATCGACTTCAAAAATCGAGAAGACTATTGAGCTGGATAAATGCTTACTTTATGCCAATGATGATAAATGATGTTTTTTCAACAACTTATAGGGTCTATGTGACTTTAGATACGCAAAAAATTAACTATTATTGATATATGTCAATTTGTTCGACTAAAAACGAGCAATATTGATCATGGAATCTGGTGGAATCAATCTAAAAATGCTCTTTTAGGATACAAAACATAAACTTAAAATACTCATTTTTTAATTAAGGTATTTATAAGTAAATAAAGGACATAATCTAGATAAATGATGTATTGTTCGGAAACTCTTATATTAACTCTATATAAATCAACAGGTTAATTAGATAATAATTATAGATTTAGGTATAAAACAAAGTGTCAATGAATTTCGTTAAATATGTCATTATGACATGACAGAGTGACAGAAACCGCGACATTTTGTCGCATGACTATAAAATCATGTGCAGTAATTTATAGCCTATTTCTGGATATAACATGATGTCCTAACGGAGTCGTCACGACACCAATAACTTCTGCGGCATCACTAAGGGGACGAAGCGCAAACAGCGCGTTCCATCCCCGCGTGCGATGTAGCTTTGCTTTATCTCGTTCGTTCTTTATCTTGTCTGCTCTTTTTCTGGGATTAAAATGCGGCGGCCTCTGCATTTTCTACAGACAAAAAAATACCCGGGCCATTGCGGGCCCGAGTATTTTAGGTATTAAATCCTGGCAGTGTCCTACTGTATTCGCGCTATCCCTGCGCTCACCCCTTCGGGGCCATGGTGGTAAAAGCCTCCACCATGTTAAAAAACGCTCCCGGCGTTTTTTTCACATGCCCATGCTCGAGCAGCACACTGCTTTTGTACATTCTACAGGCAAAAAAATACCCAGACCATTGCGGGCCCGGGTATTTTAGGTGTTAAATCCTGGCAGTGTCCTACTCTCACATGGGGAGACCCCACACTACCATCGGCGCTAAAGCGTTTCACTTCTGAGTTCGAGATGGGATCAGGTGGTTCCACTTCGCTATTGCCGCCAGGAAAGGCGTTTTGAGACTCTTCCGGTATCACTACCGGGTCTCGTAACTGACTGAACTTATAGAAGCGTAAGTTCAGTCAATTTAAAATCTGGATTCAAGTTAGTTACACATACATCATCATTACTACTTTCATAGCCAATGTGATTAATTTTAT
>QFXC01000007.1:0-11469 GCA_003349885.1 endosymbiont of Galathealinum brachiosum
GAGCCGTATCTATCGCTTCATCTGCTGCCCAGCCAAAGCTGTGGCTACGGCTAGCCGCATTACCAAAGTCTGACTCGACTGTCAGATACTTCATCATTACATCGGCTACACGCTGATCTACCGGCGTGGTTGCTGAATAATCAAAATAGATGGGTAAATTTAATGCTGACTTCTGAGAACTCACGATGCTTTTCTCTGCTGCTGTAATACTTCAGCCTGACGACGAGCAAGTATAAAACGACCGTTAATTTTATCACGCTGAATGGCTAATTCATGAATACCCGGGCGATTAACGAATTGCGCAAGTGTTATTCCTGACAGAAAGCTATGCAAACGCTCGCTGAGCTCCATCCATAAGTCATGAGTTAAACAGCGCATACCATCCTGGCAGTTTCCCTCTTTATTACACTTGGTAACATCAACTTTTTCATCAACAGCGTTGATAATTTCAGCAATATTAATCTCATCTGCAGGTCGGGATAAGCGGTATCCGCCACCCGGGCCACGTACACCTTCAACTAATTTAGCTTTACGTAGCTTTGAAAAAAGCTGTTCCAGATATGACAGTGAAATACCCTGACATTGTGAAATATCAGCCAGAGTAACTGGTCCAGCGTTGTCATGTATCGCCAGATCCATCATTGCAGTAACGCCGTAACGGCCTTTAGTAGAAAGTTTCATAGTACACCCGATAATTCCTGAGTAATTTAGTAGGATATTGCATTAACCTACTATTTTAGTCAAGAATTATTTAAAGCATACTTTTAGGCATGCAGCCTTTAAATTTTATTGCAAATCTAACCCAGCTCAGCCATTTCTCTATGCATTTCAGCCGGGTCATCCATATTCAATTCAAGCAGTCGACGCAGATGAGTCAGTCCATCCAGGTCTATATTCACCCACTGCATACCCCAGTGAGACTCGGTGGTATGACTTATATTTGCCTGAATAGAAATGGTGGCGCCTTCACCTAATACAAGCTCAATTTCATATGTATCAGCCTCAACGGGCTTAATACCCTGAGGTGCTACTATTAACATCCCTTTTAAGGAGATATCTTCAAGACCACAGCTCCATTGTTGATCATTATGCCGCAGAAGAACATCTGCTATAAATGGTATTCGTTGATATTGACGACGTTCAGTATCAGCCATTAGATTTTCACCCGGTTAGCCCTTTATTGTTTTGAGTATAGTATAAAAGATAGTTGTAAGTTTTAAGCTGTGAGTCTTAAATCAAAAGATATTGCACCTACTGCACTTCGCTTTGACTTACGACAATATCTAAACCATTGCCGCATTAAGCAGCTCTTTTGTATAGTCCTGCTGGGGTTCATTAAACAACTGCTCTGTTTCACCCTGCTCAACGACTTTACCCTGTTTCATTACCAGAACACGGTGTGAAATTGAGCGAATCACATTTAAATCGTGACTAATAAACATATAGCTGATTTTATGTTTTTGTTGTAATCCGGCCAGTAACTCCAGAACCTGCTTTTGTACAGAAACATCCAGTGCACTGGTTGGCTCATCCAGTAAAATTAATTCAGGTTCCAGAATAACGACACGTGCGATTGCAATACGTTGCCGTTGTCCTCCCGAAAATTCATGTGGATATCGCCATAAAATCGAATCATCCAGCCCTACTTCATTTAACACTCTGGAAATTTTTTCCATACGCTGCTCTTCACTCAAATGCGGAAAATGAATATGCAAACCTTCACCGATTATCTGCTCAACTGTCATACGAGGTGAAAGTGATGAAAAAGGATCCTGAAACACCACCTGAAATGATTTCCTTAATGGCCTTATCGCAGCTTCTTTAAGGTCATCTAAACGTTGATTATTAAAATGAATTTCACCTGTAGAATTTTGTAATTTCAATAACGCCATGCCTAACGTTGTTTTACCTGAACCGGACTCACCAACGATACCCAGTGTCTCACCTTTAGCGAGAAACATATCAACCTGATCAACCGCTTTCACTTCATCTACTTTACGTTTAAAAAATCCTTTTGTAACGGGAAAGTAAACCCGTATGTCTTTACCCTTTAAGATAACATCAGGGCTTGCTACAGCTTCATCAATTTGTCGTTCGGGTTGTGAGGCCAGTAAATGTTTCGTATATTCATGTTGTGGTTTATCAAATAAAACCTTTACTGAATTCTGTTCAACGATTTCTCCCTTATTCATTACACAAACGTAGTCTGAGTAATGTTTAACCAGATTAAGATCATGGGTAATCATTAATACCGACATATCAAAATCGGTTTGTAAATCTTTAATCAACTCAAGTATCTGTTTCTGAATCGTCACATCTAAAGCAGTTGTCGGCTCATCGGCAATCAGTAACTTCGGGTTACAGGCCAGCGCCATTGCTATCATCACACGTTGTCGCTGACCTCCAGACATCATATGAGGAAAGCTATTAATATGACGTGAAGGTTCAGGAATACCCACTCGCTCAAACAACTCTATACTACGCTTTAGTGCATCTATCCGATTTAAATTCTGGTGCTGCATCAAAGGCTCTATCATCTGCTTTGAAACAGGATATACCGGGTTTAATGAAGTCATTGGTTCCTGAAAAATCATTGCAATATCACTACCCCGGATATTACGTAACTGCCTATCAGTTTGTAACAACAGATTTTTCTGCTGATACATGATTTTTCCAGAAGGATAGTTCACATGTGAAGCATCATGCAGATTTAATATCGATAACGCAGTCACTGACTTACCTGAACCAGATTCACCAACCAGAGCTACATTTTCACCCACGGGGATATCAAAACTGACATTTTTAACTGCATGCACAATTTCATTTGCAGCCTTAAAGTCAACACTCAAATTTCCCAGACTAATCAAAGTTTCTGATTTTTTATCTATTCTGCTCATGCTCTTCTCGTATCCAGTGCTTCACGTACTGCTTCACCAATAAAAATAAGCATCATTAAAGCACCAACCAATACACCAAAGGTCGATAACGATAGCCACCATGCAGAAATATTTTCTTTGCCCTGTGACAACAACTCACCAAGACTGGGTGTATCTGGTGGCACACCTAACCCCAGATAATCAAGGCTGGTTAGCGCAAGAATAGCCCCGGAAACCCTGAAAGGCATAAACGTAATTACCGGCGTGAGACTGTTAGGTAATAAATGCCGAAGCATTATTCCCTTATCCGTTAAACCTAATGCTCTCGCCGACTTCACATAATCCAGATTTCGACCTTTTAAAAATTCTGCACGCACATAATCAGAAAGTCCCATCCAGCCGAACATCGATAATAAAATAATTAATAACCAGACACTGGGCTGAAATATTGAAGCAAAAATAATCAGCAGATACAGTTCAGGCATTGATCCCCAGACTTCTATGAATCGCTGAAAAAATAAATCAATTCGCCCACCAAAATAACCTTGTACCATACCGGCAAGTATACCTATAACCGTTCCAATTATTGTCAGGGTAATCGCAAACAAAATAGAAAGCCTGAAACCATAAATCAGACGCGCTAAAACATCACGCCCCCTGTCATCTGTTCCCAGTAAATTATAATCGGATGGAGGAGCGGGATTGGGTAAATCTGAATCATAACTAATCGTCGTATGATTAAATGAATTCAGGGGTTCTAACATCCAGTTTCCATTACGGGTTAAGATGTTACGAACATACTTATCCTGATAATCCGCCTCTGTCTCAAAATCACCACCAAACTCAGTTTCTTTATACGATATAAAAACAGGGAAGTAATACTCATTCTGATAATGAACAAGCAAGGGTTTATCATTACTGATTACCTCAGCAAATAAACTGAGCACAAAAACAAACGAAAATATCCATAAACTATAATAACCACGGCGATTAGCTTTAAAGCGCAACCAGGATCTTTGCCCGGGAGAAAGATGTTTAATATCGCTCATTATCTATCCACCGAATCAAATTGAATTCTAGGGTCTATAAGTACATAACTTATGTCAGCCAGTAATTTGGCAAATAAACCCAGAATGGTATAAAAAAACAGGCTTCCCAGAACGACCGGATAATCACGTTTTAAAATCGATTCATACGATAACAAGCCCAGACCATCAAGCGAAAAAATAGTTTCTATTAATAGACTTCCGGTAAAAAAAGCTGCAATAAAAGCGCCGGGGAAACCGGTAATGATGGGAATCATCGCGTTTCGAAACACATGACGATATAGTACGGTAGACTCATCCAGACCTTTAGCCCTTGCCGTTAATACATACTGTTTTCTTATTTCTTCCAGAAAGCTATTTTTTGTCAGCATTGTAAGAACAGCAAAACTACCCACTGTTGATGCAATGATGGGTAAAACCATATGCCACAAATAATCCGTGATTTGTTGATACCAGGGTAATTCATCCCAGTTATCAGAAGTTAAGCCCTTTAGTGGAAACACATCGAAGAAACTACCGCCGCCCAGTAAAACCAGCATAGCGACGCCCAGAACAAAACCTGGGATTGCATAACCGATTAATATAATTGTACTGGTTATCACATCAAATTTTGTTCCATCGCGCACGGCTTTTTTTATACCCAATGGAATACAGGTTAAATAAACCAGTACAAATGACCAGACACCTAAGCTAATTGATACGGGTAATTTTGAAATCATTAAATCCATTACTGATTTATTATGAAAATAACTATCACCCAGATCAAACTGAACATAACGTAACATCATATCGTAAAACCGCTGATAGGCTGGTTTATCGAATCCGTACAACGCATTGAGTTTATCTATCTGCTCCTGATCAAGGCCTTTATTTCCCTGATACAAACCAGAAGTACTACTACTCACTTCTCCGCCGTCAACACCACCTTCCAGTTGACTAATTAACTGTTCAACCGGACCTCCGGGCACAAACTGTGTAACCACAAAAGTCACCAGCATGACACCGATCAATGTGGGAACCATAAGTAATAAACGCTTTAATATATAACTTGCCATAAACTTTAATATTCTTAAATTAATAATTAAACTTCATCATTACCGAAAGCCTGTATCGGATTGACGCTTTAAATTAAATCAAACTTCATTCATAGATGTATTTTCAATCTTTCAACCACCAACTCGAAATCATCCACTGCTCAGGATTATAATAAAGTGGTGTTTTCTCAGGACGATTAAACTTATCCCAATAAGCTATACGATGTGAATCAATATACCAGTTTGGTACCAGATAATTCCCATTTAACAAAACACGATCTAATGCCCGACATGCAATCACCAGATCTTCACGATTATCAGATGATATAATTTTTTCAACCAGTGCATCCACAACGGGATCATTCACACCCATAAAGTTTCTTGAACCTTTTTTCTCCACAGCGATTGAATGAAACATATTACGTAATTCATTACCCGGTGACATGGATTCGGGAAAGCTACCGACAACCATATAGTAATCAAATGATCTAAGTCGACGTATATATAACGACCGATCAACTGTTCGATAATTCATCTTAATACCTAGCTTCGACAAGTTACGTGCAAAAGGTGCCAGTATTCTATCCATACCTTTTTGTGCTAATAACACATCAAATATTAACGGCTGACCTTTTTTATTCACCAGTACATTATCTTTTACTCGCCACCCTGCTTTATGCAAAAGATCTCTTGCCTTGCGTAGATTCTGTCGTAGAGAATTAGGTGATTCTGTACTAACAGCCTGCCACGGCTGTGTAAATACAACATCAGGTAACTGATCTCTATACTGGTTCAATAACGCGAGCTCTTTTCCTGCGGGCAAACCCGTAGCCTGTAACTCTGAATTACTGAAATAACTGTCATTAACTACATACTGATTATAAAAGAGATGGTCATTTGACCATTCAAAATCAAATGCCAATGTTATGGCTCGCCTAACCGCCGGGTCTTTAAAAAGCGCTTTACGAGTATTAAAAACAAAACCCTGCATTCCCGCATTATTACTGTGAGATAAATTTTCTTTTAAAATATTACCCGAGTCATAATTTGGCCCATTATGCTCTCGTGCCCAGAGTTTAGAATAATACTCGTGTCGAAACTCAAAATCTCCGGCTTTGAAAGCCTCTAATGAAATAACCAGATCCTGATAATATTTATACTGAATTTCCTCAAAATTATATTGCCCTTTTCGAGAGGCTAAATCATTTGCCCAATAATTTTTATTGCGCTGATAAGTAATACGTTTCCCCAGATCATATTCTTTAATGGTGTAAGGGCCACTGGCGACAGGTTTAACTTCGGTTAACTTATCGAATGAAGTTCCATCTATCCATTTTTTTGAAAAAATAGAAATATCACCCAATATCAGGTGTAATTCCGAATTTAACCTTTTAAAATTAAAGCGAACAGTATACTTATCAACCACAACCGAATCTTTAACATCCCCATACATAAATTTAAATTGTGGATGCGCTTTATCTGACATAACTGTATCAAAAGAAAACTTTACATCTTCAGCCGTTATTTTATCGCCATTATTAAAACGTGCTCGTTTATCTATTTTAAAAGTTACGGAGAGTTTGTCTTTTGCCAGCTGTATATCGTTAGCAATTAATGGATACTTACTAAATGGCTCATCTTTACTGGCAACCATTAAAGTATCAAATAACAGGCCTGTACCTTCAGCTGCCACACCTTTTAAGATAAACGGATTAAAGCTATCAAATGCACCTGTACCTGCCAGCACTAACCGACCACCTTTTTTTGCATTCGGGTCAATATAATCAAAATGTTTGAAATTAGCAGGGTATTTAGGCGAATACCCCATAGCTGCAGAAGGGTCTGCAGAGGTTATTGGACTAAAGATTGTAATTAAACTAAAAAAAATACACTTAAAAGGGTGCAATCCGGTTTTTATCGTCATATGATCGTCATAATTATTATGTGTTTTGTAACGCATAGCATACCAATTGATAACTATAATAAACAGGAGTCCTTTAATGGGATTTTTAACAGGTAAACGTGCATTAATATTTGGTGTAGCCAGTACTCGATCAATCGCCTGGGGAATTGCGCAGGCGATGCATCGTGAAGGATGTGAACTGGCCTTTACATATCAGAACGAACGCTTACATGAAAGAGTTGAGAAGCTGGCTGGTCAACTGGACTCTGACATTATCATTCCATGTAATGTAGAAGATGATGATGAGATTGAAGCAGTTTTTGAACATCTGGATGATTACTGGGATTCATTTGATATTCTCGTTCACTCCATCGCTTATGCACCGAAAGAATTACTTGAAGGCGATTATCTGGACAACCTGTCACGAGAAGGTTTTAATACTGCCCATGACATCAGTTCATATAGCCTGGCAGCCATTGCCAAAGCTGGACGTCATATGATGCAAAATCGCGAAGATGCCTCTATATTAACCATGAGTTACCTGGGTGCTGAACGTACTTTCTCCGGTTATAACGTAATGGGTCTCGCCAAAGCGAGCCTGGAAGCAAATGTTCGCTATCTGGCACAAAATCTTGGACCTGAAGGTATACGAGTTAATGCTATTTCAGCTGGTCCGATTAAAACCATCACCGCATCTGATATGGGTGGGTTTAGTAAACTCTTCGATCAGGTTGAGAGCGCTGCTCCTCTGCGCCGTAATGTAAGCATTGATGATGTAGGTAATACCGGTGCATTTTTGAGTTCATCACTGGCTCGAGGAATTACAGGTGAAGTTATTTATGTAGACAGTGGATTCCACATTGTCGGAGTGGTTAGCGAAAACGATTAAATTAGAATTACCTGCCCGGTATTTCCGGGCAGGTAATTCTAATTAATAGTTTAATCAGCCTTGCAGTATATTTTTTTCACCTTCTAGTTTACCTATCACAACTGCGGCAACAGAATCACTAAATACATTTACTGCAGTTCGGCACATATCCAGCACTCGATCGACTGCCAGAATTAAACCAATACCTTCTAATGGCAAACCAATAGCACCCAATATAATACTAATCGCAACCAGACTGGCAGAAGGAATGCCTGCAACACCTATTGATGTAACCAGTGCAACCAGAACAATCGTAAACTGAGTTGTCAGTGTAAGATCTAAACCGTATGCCTGCGCAATAAACATAGCACCCACACATTCATACAGTGCTGTGCCATCCATATTAACTGTAGCACCCAATGGTAAGGTAAAACTGGTTACCCGATTTGAAACGCCAGCTTTCTCCTCAACACATTCCATTGTTAAGGGCAATGTTGCGGAAGACGAACTAGTTGAGAAAGCCGTCAACAAAGCAGCAGACATCGCTTTGTAATGTAAAATTGGGTTAACTTTCGCGACATAACGAAGAATGAGATACATGGTACCAAGAAAATGAACAGCAAGAGCAGCAACCACCGTAAAGAAAAATATAGCCAATGATGAAAATACCCCGACACCGGAGACCGCAACAACCTTCGCGACCAGTGCAAACACGCCAATGGGTGCAAACTTCATTACCCAGTTCGTCATACTCATCATTACATCTAAAACGGCAATCCAGAAATTCTGCATTTGCTCGGCTTTCGCGCCTGTTAGTTTTGTGGCAAAAAAGCCAAATAATAAACTAAAGAAAATCAAACCCAGCATCTGCCCCTGAGCGGCAGCAGTAACAATATTAGGAGGCACCATGCGCAAAAAGACTGCAACCACATCACCGGCACCTTTACCTTCAACTTTATCGGTTACTGCCTGAGGAACATCCGCTAAACCAATGACATCTTTAAGTGGTTGACCGTCGCTGATGCCTGGTACAGTTAAATTAACCAGTATCAATCCCGTCATAATGGCTAGAAAACTGGTAATCGCATAGTAGGATAAAGTTTTACTGCCCAGACGCCCCAGATCTTCTCCAGAGCCTATCCCCATAATGCCAACAATAATTGATGAAATAATCAAAGGCACAATCAGCATTTTTAATGCATTTAAAAACAGTGTGCCAAAAAACTCATAAACGCTATAAAAACGAATACCAAATATTGCAGCATCAGCTCCACTTAACAAGCCGGCAAATATCGCCAGCACAAGTGCAATCAATATTTGCCAATGTAACTGCAAAGAAGTAAAAGCTTTAAACATCGATGCTTAAAGCTCTTCTGAACGAACAATTTCTGATTGTGACTTTAAATGACCAAGAACAACACTTATATCACTGTTGGCCTGTTCGTTTCTAAATTCTTCAGCTAATACCTGTAATTCAGCTGTTGTTGCCTGTTCAGGTGGCGTAACTGACTTGAGCTGAATAACCCCGGTTCCACCAGATAACTCAACAATTTTATAAACAGATTTACCTTCAACAGGTTTAGTCATCGTAAACGCTTTAGATAAAACTTGCTGACTTGAGCTTGTATTATCACGTTTTACAGAACCTAATTTAATTAGTTTTGCGGAGTTTTGAACTGATTGACTTTCGATTGATTCACCCTGCTCAAGTTTGGTCATTGCCTCTTTAGCGAAAGCCATTGTTGTTTCTCTGGCTTTTTCGACTCGTATTGCACTCTCTATTATGTGCTTAACTTCATCAAGCGATTTTGGGCTGGCTTCCGTGTGTGTATCTACTCTTAATACAAGTACATGATTTTTTTCAACTTCAATAATATCCGAGTTTCTTCCTTCAGAAATCACATCAGAATTAAAAGCCGCATTACGGACTTTAACGTTAGTCGCTACACCTTTACCCTGTGTACGAGAAAAAGCCTCTGTGGTTTTGATTTCCAGACCTAATGCATCTGCTACTTCCTGCAAACTCTGATCATTTTCATAAGCAGTTGTTGCCATCAGCTCAGACTTTTCATAAAAACCATCTTCAATTAGCTGTGATTTATACTGCTTAACCAGCTCTGCTTTTTTTGCATCAAATGAAATTATGTTTTCTGACTTAACATCATCAAAACGAATAATGTGATAACCAAAGTTTGATTTAACAACTTCCGACACCTGGCCTTTTTTCAGTTTAAATAAAGCGGTTTCAAATTCTGCAACCATCATACCTTTACTGACCCAGCCAAGCTCACCACCATTTGGTGCAGAACCAGGATCTTCAGAATTTTCTTTTGCTAAAGCCTCAAATGATTCACCTTTATTAACGCGGTTTAATAAATCATCAATAATGGCTTTCTTCTGCTTTTTGGTTTCCGCATCAGCATCTTCTGCTAGAGCAACCAAAATATGTCGAGCTTTACGCTGCTCTTTACTGGATAAGCTCGATACATAATCGTCGTACAGTTGACGCACTGCTTTATCATCAACAGGAAGATCTTTTGCTAAATCATCAGCTGTCAGCTCAACATATGAGATGCTAACCATTTCCGGGTGTTTGTAACGAGCGCCATTTACTTCAAAATATTCTTTAATCTGATCATCACTTATATTGATATCAGCCAGAAAGCTAATATCATCAAACTGTAAATAATTAACTTCTCTACTTTGCTTCTGAATCTGATTTAGTATATTTAATTCAGCCTGACCAATAATTGCAGATCGGGTAACTGCGTCCTGTAACTGCTGCACAGCAAGATCACTTCTAAACAGGTTTTCAAATTCTTTTACACCCATACCCTGCGACTGAATAACAGCCTGATATGAATTATTATCAAATGCACCATCCTGCTGAAAAGCTTTCATGCTCTTTATTCTCTCAGCAAGTACAACATCAGCAACACGATAACCTTCATCAGCTACCATTTTTAGCATGACCTTCTGAAGAATTAACTGATCAATCACCTGTTTTTTCATTTGCTGCTGCAAAACAGGACTGTCAGGAATTTTACCCTCAAACATTTGCTCCATACGCTGGCGTTGCCTTGCCATAGCCTGATCAAACTGAGACTGGGTAATTTCTACGCCATCTACTTTTGCTACAAATTTTTCAGTAGCTCCAGTTAAATAATCACCAATACCCCAAAGACCGAATACCAGTGCGAGAAAAGCAACAATAATAATCCCCAGAATGCCTTTCGCTTTGTCATGAATAGATTGCAACATATTTTGTAAAACCCTTTGTATCGGCCAGTTTATCTAAACTGGCTCTTAAATTATTTAACCGTGAATGATACTAGAGAGTGGGGAGTTGTAAAAGGATAGAGTTAGTTTTTTAGTGCTCAAAACGCGATCTGAAGCTCGCTCCTACAGATAAAGGCAAGGTAAATGGTTATTTAACTATAAATCAGTTTACAGACTCAGGTTAAGCCCTGCTTCTTAAGACTCCAACTCCTGATGGTATGGGTTAAGAGACAGAGCTCAAAAGGCGAGGTCCGTCCCCGATGATTATGTACTGGTAATTATAAAAACGCTCCGGGCGTTTTTTTGAAACTGCTTCTCATCAAGGCCCTCCGGGCAACAATACAAATAACCCCCCCCTGAGAAGCAGGGGTTATGGGGTACGCCTTTTGTTTAAATGATACTGGAAACGGGATTATTCGGGCTTTCCCTGCCCTCACCTCTTCGAGGCCATGGTGAAAAAACA
>QFXC01000008.1:300000-486215 GCA_003349885.1 endosymbiont of Galathealinum brachiosum
TTTTCCAGCCTTAATAGCTGCTAGTACTGCGCTATCATCAACAATAC
Source organism: endosymbiont of Galathealinum brachiosum (assembly GCA_003349885.1). Taxonomy (NCBI): domain Bacteria; kingdom Pseudomonadati; phylum Pseudomonadota; class Gammaproteobacteria; species endosymbiont of Galathealinum brachiosum. The sequence goes on from QFXC01000008.1 coordinate 300,048, forward strand.
CTTCTCGAGCAAAGTTAAGTATTACAGAACCATCTTTCATTGTAGCCAGGCTTTCCGTATTTAGGAGATTACGAGTTGCATCAATTAGTGGCACATGAAAACTTACAAAGTCAGCTTCACGAAATAATTCATCTGCACTATCCATCTGTTTAACATTGGACGATAACTGCCAGGCTGACTGAACTGTAATGCCGGGGTCAAACCCAATTACATTCATACCTAATGAATCAGCCGCATTTGCAACCTGTGCACCAATTGCACCCAGCCCAATAACGCCTAAAGTTTTTCCTGGAAGCTCAAAACCTGCAAATTTTTTCTTCCCTGCTTCTACCGCTTTTGTAACGTCTTCATCTGAACCACTCAGCTCAGTTGTGTAACTCCAGGCCGGAATCAGGTTACGACAAGCCATTAACATACCCGCAATAACTAATTCTTTTACTGCATTTGCATTTGCTCCGGGTGCATTAAAAACTACAACACCGCGCTCAGACATCGCATCAACAGGAATATTATTTACACCAGCACCAGCACGACCAATTGCCTTAACTGAACTCGCAACAGGAACATCATGCATTTTAAATGAACGCAACATGATTGCATCGGGTTCATTTACTTCTTCACCCACCTGATATCCTTCAGCTGTTAGTTTATCCAAACCAAGGGGGGAGATTGCATTGTAGGTTTTGACATTAAACATTTTAGATCCTATATGTAAATTACGGTTTATCTTCATTTCTAGTAGTTGTTCAGATTGCCCTTGCATGATTTCATATCAAGGTGATAAATGTGGGTTTACAAATGTAAATGTCCATTTATCAACGAAGATATGGAACCATGCAAGAATAAGCGGGTTAGCTACGTTTAAGCGTTATTTTTTTCAAAGTCCTTCATGAACTCTACCAGAGCATCAACACCTGCTTCTGGCATAGCGTTATAAATACTTGCACGCATACCGCCAACTGATCGATGTCCTTTTAATGTGGTTAATCCGACTTTTTCTGCACCTTCAAGGAAAGCACCATCGAGAGCCGAGTCACCTAGAATAAAAGGTACATTCATCAATGAACGACAGTCCACATCAACTGGATTTGAATAAAAACTAGACTCATCAATTGCAGAATATAATTTACCTGCTTTACGACGATTGGTTTCTTCAAGAACTTTAATTCCACCGTTTTCTTTAATGCGATTAAAGACTAAACCGGCAATATACCAACTGTAAGTCGCAGGGGTGTTATACATAGAATCATTATCCGCCATGATTTTATAATCTAACATTGCAGGCATGCCATCTATGCAATTACCAATTAAATCATCACGCACGATAACAATGGTTAAACCTGCACAACCGATATTCTTCTGAGCGCCCGCATAGATAATACCGAACTTACTTACATCAATTTCCTTAGACATAATAGTTGATGACATATCGGCAACTAATGGCACATCAGTTTCTGGAAGAAATGGAAACTCAACACCAACAATTGTCTCGTTTGGAGTGTAATGCAGATAAGCTGCATCTTTACTTAAGTTCCATTCTGATTGCTCCGGTACTGTTGTAAATTTTGAATCTTCTGAAGATGCTGCAACATTAATGTCACCATAACGCTTAGCTTCAGCAATGGCTTTCTTAGACCACTGCCCCGTTAAAATATAATCTGCTTTACGGTTTGAACCCATTAAATTAATAGGTACTGCTGCAAACTGTGTGCTTGCTCCACCCTGCATAAACAACACTTTATAGTTTGCTGGAATGTTCATTATTTCACGCAAATCCGCTTCCGCTTTTTCTGCGATCGACATATAAGCTTTACCTCGGTGAGACATTTCCATAACCGACATGCCTGTACCCTGCCAGTCCAGCATTTCTTCCTGTGCCTGTTTTAATACTTCATCTGCAATACATGCAGGACCTGCGCTAAAATTATAAACTCGGCTCATTGCCTTTCTCACCTTAACTATTTTAAATTTGTTGAATTACGCATTTCTAAACTAACTTTTCAGGAAGTCATTTATACATAATGAGTATGCCTGCACCCCAATCGCGACCTAAAGATCACTCCTATTGAAAATTATTCATAACAACAGGAACAAAATCTTTAACTCGACACTGAGTTATTCGGCTGTTTCTTCATCTACTACAAGGGGAGTTTCTTCATCTGGTAAAACTTCAATACGCTCTAACTCTACTAATTTTTCATTTTCAGAAAGTCGTATTAAACGCACACCCTGAGTATTTCTACCCATAATCCTGACTTCATTAACACTGGTTCTTATTAATGTTCCCCCATCAGAGATCATCATAAACTCATCAGTTTCACTTACCTGAACAGCACCAACAACATGACCATTTCGATCTGAAGTTTGAATTGAGATAACACCCTGACCACCACGCCCCTTACAGGAATACTCAGTAGTCACTGTGCGTTTACCATAACCTTTTTCTGTCGCTGTCAATATAGACGCTTCTTCATCAACAACAATTAAACTAATTAACTTCTCACCGTCTTTCATTCGTATACCACGAACACCGGCAGCTGTTCTGCCCATAGCACGAACATTTGTTTCATTGAAACGAATAGCTTTACCCGAACTTGCCATTAACATGATGTCTTTTGTGCCATCGGTTAACGCTACATCTACGAGTAAATTATCTTCACGCAAATCAAGTGCAATAATGCCACCAGCACGCTGATTCGAAAATGCAGTTAATGGTGTTTTCTTAACAGTACCTGAGCTGGTTGCCATGAAGATAAAGTGATCTTCATCATATTCACGAATAGGTAATACAGCATTAATACGCTCACCTTCTTCAAGTGGCAACAAATTCACTAACGGTTTACCACGTGAACCTCGACTTGCCTGCGGGAGTTCATAAACCTTAATCCAGTAAACTTTACCGCGACTAGAGAAACATAATAATGTGTCATGGGTATTTGCGATAAACAGTTTATCAATGAAGTCTTCTGTCTTCATTTTAGTGGCTGATTTACCTTTTCCACCGCGTTTTTGAGCCGTATATTCAGAAAGTATCTGCGCCTTGGCATAACCTTCATGGGAGAAGGTAACCAGCACATCTTCTTCCGTTATAAGATCTTCAAGACTCAGATCTAACTGGCTTTCCAGTATTTCAGATCTACGTTCATCACCAAAATCTTCTTTAACCTGTTCAAGCTCTTCACGAATAACTTCAAGTAAACGATCAGGGTTCGCCAGTATCTCAATTAAAGCTTTAATAATATCAAGTATCTCACTGAATTCATTGATTATTTTATCTTGCTCTAAACCGGTTAAACGATGTAACCTTAATTCAAGAATTGCCTGTGCCTGGGTTTCAGAAAGGTAATAACTCCCGTCACGCATGCCAAACTCATCCCGTAAAAATTCAGGACGTGAAGCTTCAGCACCAGATCGACTTAACATATCTGATACCATACCTAATTTCCACGCACGGGAAATTAAACCGGCTTTCGCTTCAGCTGAATTTTTAGATGCCTTAATTAGCTCGATGACTTCATCTATATTAGCCAGTGCAACAGCAAGGCCTTCTAATACATGTGCCCTGTCTCGTGCTTTTCGTAACTCATAAATCGTTCTACGGGTAACTACTTCACGGCGATGACGAACAAACGCCTCAATAATTTCTTTAAGATTCAGGAGTTTTGGCTGACCATCGACAAGGGCAACCATATTGATACCAAATACGGTTTGCATGGATGTCTGTTTATATAAATTATTAAGCAGCACTTCCGCAACATCGCCACGACGCACTTCAATTACAATGCGAATGATATTGGTGGATTCATCACGTATTTCAGTAATGCCTTCAATCTTTTTGTCTTTAACCAGTTCAGCAATACGTTCAATTAAACGCGCTTTATTAACCTGATATGGCAGCTCATGCACGATAATACTTTGCTTACCGTTATCAGCCGTTTCGATGGAAGTACGCGATCGCATAAACATACGTCCACGACCTGTTCGATACGCTTCTCGAATACCCTTGGTGCCATTGATAAAAGCCGAAGTAGGCAAATCAGGCGCAGGGATATAATCCATCAAACCTTCGATATCGATTGACGGGTTATTTATTAGCGCAATACAGGCATCAATAACTTCATTCAGGTTATGCGGAGGGATATTTGTTGCCATACCCACAGCGATACCAGCAGAACCATTTACCAGTAATGCAGGAATACGCGTTGGCATAACCGTCGGTTCACTTTCTGAACCGTCATAGTTTTCTGCGAAATCAACAGTTTCTTTGTCCAGATCTGCAAGTATCTGATGAGATATCTTATCCATGCGCACTTCGGTATAACGCATAGCAGCAGGTGAATCACCATCAACCGAGCCAAAGTTACCCTGACCATCAACCAGCATATAACGCATGGAAAATGGCTGAGCCATCCGTACGATCGTGTCATATACCGCTGTATCACCATGTGGATGATATTTACCTATAACATCACCGACTACACGGGCTGACTTTTTATAAGGCTTGTTCCAGTCATTACCCAGAACGTTCATCGCGTATAGCACACGGCGGTGAACGGGTTTCAGACCATCTCGAACATCAGGTAAGGCCCTTCCTACAATTACACTCATCGCGTAATCAAGATAGGACTGGCGCATTTCATCTTCTAAATTAACGGGTACTACTTCTTTGGCAAATTCAGCCATAAGGTGCTTCTTTTCCGTAGTTTATCGGGCTATTTTTAATGCCCTAGTAAATGACATGGTTAATGGCTTGGCAAGCATAGCCATAAAGCCAGAAATATTACCATAAATCAGTGACTAACGGTAATTTGAAGTGAACAGATTTATACCGGTATAAATACTTGAAATGAGGCTCTTAATGGTTAAAAAATGAGCAGTTGAAAGTTGAATATTATGCGATAGAAATATCAGCAACTGTATCTGTTATTTGCAAAAAAACATGCTTCTGCCGAAGACAGTATTTTAGCCACTTGCTTAAAAAGCGATTAAGCTGCCACTTTTCACGCAAAGCATCAGCTGGCAGGTGATCTAACACAAGCCGACCATGATGCAACTTACCCGACATAACTTCTGCCAGACCTGCATCTTGATAAATACGAATTTTTAAATTTGGCTCTAAACGTGTTTCACCATTATCTGCAAAACAATAACTCAGCCTTAACGTTGTAGTAAATTTACTACGCTCTACAATGTTTAAATGTAAATTAAGATGTCCTTGCGATTCAGAAATAGCTGACTCTTTAATTTGCTGCAAACCGGGTATAAGCTTACGAATTTTAATGTAATTATCCTCATACATATCCATTAAACTTACAAAATCAACTGGCTGTACATCTTCACAACCATATTGACTGGTTTTTTGTTTACAGTTTTCGATTACCTGATTTTTTAAAATTTTACTCATCCGCCAAGTGTATCACGTTCTTTTTTAGTTTGAAGACCTTCAACTTTTATTCTCACACGAAACTGCCTGAATTTTTCAACATCAACACTGTCCTTAAATAAAATAACGATAAATTTTTTATTATTTTCCAGCTTAAACTTAAGCAATGAAAAAACTGGAGTAACTACACTACCCGTTTGCAATTCTGCTTTTGCAACTTCCTTATTCACCCTTATCAACCAGTCTCCATCAGGCTGCCATTGCAACTCACACATTACATTTCTTTTAACTGAATCGACAACAAGAAACATAAGAAAAACAAATAATAAAACACTTAATATAATATTATTTTGAGAAACCAGAAAAACTGAGAGCAGAGATATCAAAACACAAATAAATATAATGTTCTGATATATTTTTGAAACTTGAACTTCAAACAGAAGCTGACTGGCGTATTGTCTGGACAAGATCTGAGACACTATTATCAGAAGATTCCATATGACCGAGAAAAAGATCAAATAAAAGCTGATCCGGATAATCTAAAATCTGGTCAAAGATATTTTTTTGTTCACTATTTAAATGAGTATATTGTTTGTCAATAAAACCATTCAATAAAATATCAAGCTCGAGCATTCCCCGTCGGCAACGCCAACGTAATTCTGAGGTAACCTGATCAGGCATTTTGTTAAGCACATTCATAAAAGACAACCTTTAATTTCTAAGTCCAGTTTTAAACATACTAATTATTTTATATAAGCACATATCAATGTGCTCCTGGGTACGACCAAAAATCACATGGATTTTTTAACCATCATCTTTTTAATATCACCTATTGCTTTCGTTGGATTTAAACCTTTAGGACAAACCTGCACACAATTCATAATTGTATGGCATCTGAATAATTTAAACGGATCATCCAGAGACTGCAACCTTTCCTCTGTTGCCTGATCTCGTGAATCGCCAATAAAACGCGCGGCCTGAAGCAATGCCGCAGGGCCTAAAAACTTATCTGGATTCCACCAGAAAGAAGGACATGACGTTGTGCAACAACCACAAAGTATACATTCATATAAGCCGTCAAGTTTATCTCTCTCTTCAGGAGTCTGTTTAAGCTCAACTTCAGGCAAGGGATCTTTTACATCAAGAAATGGTTTTACATCACGATACTGTTTATAAAACTGATCCATATCGACAATTAAATCTCGAATAACCGGTAATCGTGGCATAGGGCGAAGCTCAATAGGCTCCTTTAAACACGTAATAGGTGTGATACAGGCAAGACCATTTGTTCCATTAATATTCATCCCGTCAGAACCACAGACACCTTCTCTGCATGACCGTCTGAAACCTAAAGTAGGATCCTGTTCTTTCAATAACAAAAGCACATCTAACAGCATCATATCCGATGAAACATTATCTATTTGATAATCTTGCATATAAGGTTTTTTATTTTTTTCCGGGTTGTATCTGTAAATGCGAAAACGCATATATATACCTTTTTATTTAATATTTTTCCACAGAGAACAATGTACTATCAGCTACAGCACCTATGGCGCATAAACTGTTATTTTTCACTTTGTGCTCTATGTATCTCTGCGAAAAACATCTTTTTAATAAACTCTCGGCTTAGGAGGAAAACTCGCCACCGACATAGGTTTAGTTCTTACCGGTTTATAATCCAGTTTACGATCTTCACTACTATAAAGCGTATGTCTCATCCAGCTTTTATCATCTCGTTCAGCATAATCAACTCGAGAATGTGCACCTCGACTTTCTGTACGCGCAGATGCAGAATAAACTGTAGCTAAAGCCACATCCATTAAGTTTTCCAGTTCGAGCGCTTCTACTCTTGCGGTATTAAATAACTCTGACTGATCCGTAATGCTTGCACTCTTTAAACGTTCTGCCAGTTTAGAAACTTCTTCTACGCCTTTATCCAGAACATCCTGAGTTCTGAAAACACCACAGTTATCTTCCATTGCTTTTTGCAGGTCACGTCGAATATCATCAACTGACTCACCACCTGTATTATTATCCCATCTATGCAAACGGTCATAAGCCTGTTTAATTACACTTTCATCAAGTGCTTTATGGAATCTGTTTTCTTTAAGATACTGAATAATATGGTTCGCAGCAGAACGGCCAAACACCAGAATATCCAGTAATGAATTACCACCTAAACGGTTAGCACCATGCACAGAAACACAGGCACACTCACCAGCAGCATATAAACCGGTAACCGGCTCTTCGGGTGTATCTTTTACTGGAACAACAACCTGCCCCTGACGATTTGTTGGTATCCCACCCATCGTATAATGCGCAGTAGGATAAACAGGTATGGGATGATCTGCGGGATCAATACCCAGAAATGTTATACAGGTTTGCCTGATTCCCGGTAACCTTGATTGCAAAACATCTTCCGGTAAATGATCGAGCTTTAACATCACATGATCTTTATTCGGACCACAGCCTCTACCTTCTTTCACTTCTGTGAAAATAGACCGACTCACCACATCGCGCGAAGCTAAATCTTTTGCAGTAGGCGCATAACGCTCCATGAAACGTTCACCTTCCGCATTAACCAGATAACCACCCTCACCTCTGGCACCCTCAGTTATTAACATACCTCGACCTGCAATGCCGGTTGGGTGAAACTGAAAAAATTCCATATCCTGTAACGGAACACCTGCACGTAATGCCATTCCCATACCATCACCGGTATTAATTAATGCATTTGTCGTGGTTCTAAATAGCTGACCTGCACCACCCGTCGCAAGCAATGTGGTTTTAGCTTCAATGATAAGCTCTTCACCGCTATGTATATCAAAAACATAAGCACCCAACACATTACCCTGTTCATCTTTTAATAAATCAACGGCAAAGTATTCATCAAAAAAATGTGTTTTAGCGCGGATATTTTGCTGATATAAACTGTGTAAAATTGCATGCCCGGTTCTGTCTGCAGCCGCACAGGTTCTGGCCGCCTGTTCTCCACCAAAATTCTGTGACTGTCCACCGAAAGGTCGTTGATATATTTTTCCATTATCTAACCGAGAAAATGGCACACCAAAATGCTCCATTTCATAAACAGCTTTAGGTGCAGCCCGACACATATATTCTATGGCATCCTGATCACCTAAATAATCACTACCTTTAACCGTATCAAACATATGCCAGTGCCAGTTATCAGGCAATACATTAGCCAGTGCCGCATTCATACCACCCTGTGCAGCTACGGTATGAGAACGTGTTGGAAAAACTTTGGATACAACCGCAACTGAGGCATCAGCTTCAGCTAACTGTAATGCTGCTCTTAAGCCACCGCCACCTGCACCAATGATTAATGCATCAAATCGTCTTCTTGGTATGTCTTCAATATTCATTTAATAAAAACCATAAACAGTGCTTTAAACCCCCATAATCCACTGCCGATTAATGTACTCCCAACCAGAGTTAACACCAGCAGTCGACCAACCACATTTGGAACATAATCCAGAACAATATCTCTGACACCGATCCAGGCATGCCAGAGAACAGCAATGAGAAACAGACCTATAAAGATATTGTTATGAGGAATAGCCACCCAAACTGCCCAGTCATTAGTATTTAGTGGATTATTTATCATTACTATAAAAAAAACATAAAGAATAAATACAGCAATAAAAACTGCACTGATTCTTTGTATTATCCACGGCCTTAAACCCTGTAAACCCGGTGAACTCATAAAAAGATCCCCAAGATTAGTAAAGCCAGAACAACTGCTTCGATCACGAACACTAACCATGCCAGCTGTGTCGCCCGTTGTTTCTCCAGACCAATGTCAAAATCTGTTAATAAAAATCGAATACCCGCTATAAAATGATGAATAATTGACCAGAGCAGCACCAGAGAAACCAGCTGAAAAAATGGCATATTGAGAATATCAACTGCTTTATTGAAACCGTCGATACCCTGCAGGGAAATATCCAGTAGATATACAGAAAATGGTATTGCGAGAAACAACAATAAACCACTAATACGGTGAAAAATTGAAACAAATCCCGTGACTGGTAATCGAATTATTACCAGATTGAGAAAGAAGGGTCGGTTATCGGATACCGCCATTTTTCATTTTCCCTTTTAACTTAATTGTCTATTATTATTCTTATGTATGATTGTAGTGGAATTTTTTTAATAATCCATACTAACTGTATGCTGACACTACACTATAAAATGATTACTATCTAAACTTAAAGTCCAATAAAAAAGGTACGGTGTTCACATGAAACCAGCATGGTTAGACTTTCTCAAGGATGCAGGCGCTGAAATTGAGAATAATAAAGTAGTAAGTTTTGGAAATTTAGAACGTGAACACCGTATGGTTCACACTGGTCTGGTGATATGCGACTTAAGCCATCATGGTCTTATTTCTATTGATGGTGAAGATACTGCTGACTTTTTACAGGGCCAGTTAACCAACGATGTGCGAGATGTTAGCCTTCAACACAGCCAGTTAAGCGCTTACTGCACACATAAAGGTCGCATGCTGGCAAACTTCAGGGTATTTAAACGTGACGACAGTTATTTTCTGAGTCTGCCACAATCACTCCTTGAATCAATATTAAAACGTATTAGCATGTTTATTCTAATGGCAAAAGTCACTATTAAAGACAATAACGATGCGTTGATTAAAATCGGCCTTTCAGGCCCAAAAGCTGACGAACAACTTTCTAACATCATATCAGACCTGCCAACAGAAACGGATGATGTAACCCAGTCTAATGGTTATACCATTATAAAATGTGCCGGCACTCTTCCCAGATATGAAATTATGGGCGAACTTGAAGCTATAAAGAAAATATGGGGACAACTTGATGTTAATGCTGCTCCGGCTGGAGCAGATGCGTGGGAAACACTGGACATTATGGCCGGCATTCCAACCATTACACCTGAAACATCTGAAGCTTTTGTACCACAAATGACCAATATGCACGTAATAAATGGTGTTAATTTCCAGAAAGGCTGTTACACAGGTCAGGAAGTAGTGGCTCGAATGCAATATCTGGGAAAATTAAAACGACGCATGTTCAGAATAAATATTGAAAGTGACAATGCAGTAATTGCCGGAGATAAACTGTTTGCTAAAGATTCAACATCTGGTCAGGGCACAGGCCAGATTGTCAACTCACAGGTAGATCCTGACGGCGGTCATATTGCATTAGCCGTAATTGATATCGCAGATGCTGAAGCTGGTTCATTACAGTTGCATGATGAAAATGGCCCCGCTATAACGGTGCACTCATTACCTTATTCAGTTGAATAAAAGGTTTCACTCAACCTGCATCCTGCATCCTGCAGGGTAATGTGATAGTAAAATTACTTCATTAAAAATGAAACATTTTTAAGTACTTTATCTACTGAAGCAGTTACTATCATATTACTCAGGATGTCGGTTTTGACTTACCGCTCATAACAGTCTTATCAAATTTCTTGGATTTTTAATAAATCCCAAACTACAATTTAACCATATGAATGAACAAAGCCAACATGTGCTTCAACAACTGTTCAAAGCCGTTGAAACTGATCAAATCAAACTACCTACACTACCGGAAGTCGCTTTAAAAATTCGAGAAGCTGTAGAAAAAGATAGTCAGTCAGCAGCAGATATTGCCATGTTGTTAGCGCAGGACACATCTTTATCTGCGCGCCTGTTACAACTTGCAAACAGCCCTATATATAGAGCTCGAACAGAAATTGATAGCTTACAAATGGCCGTTACCCGGCTAGGTGTACGTATTGTTAAAGACCTGGTTGTTATGTTAGCTATAAAACAGGCTTTTAAGGCTCGTGATCATGCCATTGAAAAGCAGTTCAAGGAAATCTGGCAAACCAGCGTTGATGTGGCAGCAGTCTGTAGGGTGCTGGCTAAAACTCAGAATAATCTGGATATAGAACATGCCATGCTTGCAGGCCTCATACATAATATTGGCTCATTACCCATAATAGAACTAGCAGACAGACAACCCTCTTTATTTGGCAATAACCGGAACATTAAAGAAATTACAGCTGAAATTCAGGGTGAACTTGGTCAGAAAATACTCAGTTTCTGGAACTTTCCACAATCATTAATTGATGTCGCGGGAAACTGGAATGATTTTAGCCGAACTCATGACTCAAAAGCAGATTATGTAGATTTAGTACAGGCAGGGATTTTACATACTCAACATACACCGGCAAACGCACCCGATAACTGGTCAGATATACCTGCCATTAAAGCATTAGGTCTGGATCCTTCAATTAGAAGCCTTGATGAATCCGTTCAGGTAGAACTCGAGCAAACGCGTAATAGCTTGATGCAGGTATAAGGGATCAATATGGTATCAATGCAGCATAAAACTGAAAATTTTCTGGAAGAAGTAAAAGATGCGGTCACCACTGAAAGATTACTTCTACCCTCCTTGCCTGATGTCGCACTTAAAATTAAAGCTGAGTGTGAGAAAGAAGAATCATCTGCTCAAAAAATTGCTGAAGTTATTAGCCGGGACCCAGCCTTAACCGTACGCTTACTTCAAATAGCGAATAGCTCACTTTATCGCACCAGAATTAGCACCGATAATATTCAAATGGCAATAACCAAACTGGGACTGAAACTGGTTAGAGATCTGATTATTAGCCTTTCAATGAAACAGTTATACAATGCTGAAAATGATGTTATTGCAGAACGCTTCAATGAACTCTGGCTCGCCAGCACAAAAACAGCCGCAATTGCACATTTACTTGCATCTCAACACGAACACCTTGACGCAGAAAAAGCGATGTTAGCCGGCCTGACACATAACATTGGTGCGCTACCGATTATACTAATGGCTGAAGATGATGATGAACTATTCGATCAACCCGGCACACTTTATAAAATACTACACAAATTACAGGGAGAAGTCGGTGCCTTTATATTTCAAAAATGGCACTTCCCATCTTATATGGTAGATGTGGCAAATGAGTGTTATCACTTTCGACGCAACCATGACGGACCAGCAGATTACGTTGATGTTGTTCAGGTAGCTCTAATTCAAGGTAGCATCTACACGGGCTTAGACTGCCCTGAAGACTGGTCAACTGTTTCAGCTTTTGCTCGAATGAACATAAATACAGATTCCCATGTTCTGGATATTGAAGAAAATAAGCTTGTCTTTGATGAGACCACCACTTTGTTTAAATAGCCTATACTCCATTCATAATTATAATTTTTTACGGGAAAAACATGTCAGAAAAAGCGGACCAATTCTATAATGAACTTAAAACAGCAGTTGAATCAGATCAGTTAGTTTTACCAACATTACCTGAAGTTGCATTAAAAATTCGCGATGCAGTTGAAAGTGAAAATACATCGGCTCAGCAAATTGCTGAAACTCTGACTCAGGACGCCTCTTTATCAGCCCGTTTAATTCAGGTATCAAACAGCCCGCTATACAGAAGCCGTACACCTATTGAAGACCTACAGATGGCTGTAACGAGACTAGGCATTCGCATGGTAAGAGACCTGGTTATCAGCCTCGCCATGAAACAGATTTATCAGGCAACGTCTGATGTTCTAGATGAGCATTTCCGTAAGAGCTGGAACACAGCTGTCGAAGTTGCTGCAATTTGCCGCATGCTCGCTACAACAGTACCTGGCATTAACCCTGAACAGGCTTTACTTGCCGGCTTAATTCATAATATTGGCTCACTGCCTATACTGGTTATGGCAGAAGATGATGATGACCTGTTCAATGACAGTGAAGCACTTGGTAACGTTATAGACGAACTGACCTCTCCAGTGGGTGAACTGATTTTGAAAACCTGGAACTTTGGTGATTCAATGACAAATGTTGTTAAACACGCTCATAACTTTAGTTACGACCATGAAGGCGGTGCTGATATGGTTGATCTAGTTCAGATTGCTTTATTGCAGGGCGGCCATGAACCACAGGAGATTGACTGGTCATCCGTTCCCGCATTTGCCAAACTGGGTATGGATACCGATGTTAATGTAGTAGAAATCGAAGAAAATCAGGAAATAATAGAAAGCACCAAACAATCACTTATGGTCTAAATACAGTCTAACTAACCGGTAAAGAAAGGCCCCCGCCAGACTTTACCGGTTTAATATCGGTATGCCATTAAGCCGTTCAAAGATAAAAACCAACCTGTTTCCCCTTTCACAATCATATCCACTTATGTTATTTTTATTAAAAATAACAAGGAATATGGACATGAAAAAACTTAGCCTGCTCAGCGCACTCCTGATATCAGTATTTATTAACAATACAATACAGGCAGCCGTTGCAATTCAAACACGTGATTCTCAACATCAGGTCTCCACTATATACATTGATGGTAATAAAGCACGAATAGAAATGCCTCAAAATGAAGGTTACGTAGTAATGGATCTGGCCAGTAAAACAATGAATGTAGTCATTCACCGGCATCGAACTGTAATGGACATGAGTGAATTTTTACTCGATAACGGTAGAAATTCAGCGCCAACAAAATACGTAGACACCTACACAAAAACCATGGGTCTTGGCCCCACTATTGCTGGTTATGAAACTGAAGAATATGCTTTATACGCAAATGACAACTATTGCGGAAGCCTGTATGTCTCAGTTGAAGCAATGCGTGATATGGGTGTTAAAAAATTCGCATATGCTTTTGCAAACATGGAAAAAAACATGGATGCAAAACTGGCAGGTATGACAGGTATGGGTATAGATGCTTTCACTGAACCCTGCGATGAAGCCGATCGTAAAATGAGCTTGAGATTAAGAGAAATAGGCTTTCCACTAAAGAGTATCGATCAAAATAAAAGACTGGAATCCGTTGTAACAAGAATCAATAAAAAGGCTCGTCTTCCTGTAAACGCTTTTAAAATCCCTGCTGATTATAAATTAACAAACACCTCAGAAATGATAAATGATGCCATGAAGCAGATGCAGAAAATGCAGCCTCAGATGCAGGAAATGATGAAAAACATGACACCGGAACAGCGTCAGATGATGCAGCAGTATACGAGATAATGTCGTAAGTCGTAAGTCGTAAGTCGTAAGTCTACAAAATTTATCATGCCATTTTTTAAGGCAAGTAAAGATTTTGACTTACGGCTTATAACAACTCTTAAAACTATTTTTTTGTTTCTGTTACACGAAGCTCTTTGGCAAGCTTATCCAGAATACTATTTACAAACGCATGACTCTTATCTGAACCAAACATTTTTGCCAGCGTTATCGCTTCACTGATAACAACTTTATAAGGTACATCTATCGAATTTTTTAACTCGTAACTCGATAACCTCAAAATAGACTGTTCAATAAGATCCAGCTCACTTTCTTTGCGATCGCTGTATTTTTCAATTAACTTATCCAGTGCTGATACGTCTGTTGGCACTTCATGTAACAGTTTATGAAAATAATCAGTATCGACTTTTTCCATATTCTGCTCTTCATGAAACTGTGCCTCTATATCAACCAGATCATTACCAGACATTTGCCATTGATATAAAGCCTGAGTCGCTTTTTTACGAGCATTACTTCGACCTTTTGCAAGGGATACTGACATTAAGCAATCTTCTTTAAAAGGTTAACCATTTCAAGCGCACTTATTGCCGCTTCAGCACCTTTATTACCTGCTTTAGTGCCGGCACGTTCGATAGCCTGTTCAATAGTATTTGTCGTTAATACACCGTTAATAACCGGAATATTGTTATCCAGAGAAACATTTGCCATGCCTTTAGACGCTTCACCTGCAACAAAATCAAAATGAGGAGTTGAGCCACGAATAACCGCACCCAGACCTATAATTGCATCGTATTTACCTGTTTGTGCTAAAGCCTGAATAGCCAATGGCATTTCATATGCACCTGGTACTTTAACAACAGTGATATTTGATTCCGAAACACCATGACGCTTTAGTGCATCAATCGCTCCGCCTTCCAGACTATCTACGATAAAACTGTTAAAACGTGCACTTACGATTACAAAGCTACCTTCTGAGTATTGCAGCTCGCCTTCTACTGTTTTTATATCTGACATTGTTTTCTCTTTTTATTCTTTAATTTAATAAAATTTTGTGGATTATAACTTATTCATCACCCGTTATATAATCAACCACTTCAAGACCAAATCCGGCAAGACCATGAATTCGCTTTGGTGCTGATAACAGACGCATTTTATGAACATTTAGATCCATTAAAATCTGTGCACCAATACCGTGAGTCCTTAACTCTTCAGGTGAACCACCGGTATCTTTATTTTCTTCTTTATGATCTAACATCCACTGTACTATCTGACGCGCAGATTCAGGCTCGCGCAATATAACGATAACACCGGGTTCATCTGCACCAGATATCGACTTCATTGCTTCACGCAGTGGCCAGCCACATTTTTTAGTCGAAGCGAGCACATCACACATGGTATTTTCCATATGCACTCGTACACGCACTGGTTTATCAGGATCAATTTCACCCTTAACCAGTGCAAGATGCAGATCATTACCAATCGCATCCTGATACGCATATAAACGGAAATGCCCGAATTCATTAGGGAAGTCACTCTCGGCAACTCGCTCAACAGTCTTTTCATTTTGTATACGGTAACGAATTAAATCTTCGATAGTACCGATTTTAAGATCATGTTCTTTTGCAAATGTTTCAAGATCCGGGCGTCGCGCCATGGTGCCATCATCATTCAAAATTTCAACAATAACAGCAGCTGGTTCAAAACCTGCGAGACGTGCCAGATCACAACCCGCTTCGGTGTGACCGGCTCTATTTAAAACACCACCTGGCTGAGCTTTAAGTGGAAAGACATGCCCTGGTTGAACAATATCCTGTGATGTAGCACCTTCAGCAACTGCAGCCTGAACTGTGATCGCTCTATCAGCAGCTGAAATACCTGTAGTAACACCTTCCGCTGCTTCAATACTGACAGTAAAGTTAGTACCGTGCATATCATCTGTATTATCAACCATCTGAGGCAAACGCAACTGACGACAACGCTCTTCATTTAAAGTCAGGCAGATAAGACCACGACCATAACGGGCCATGAAATTAATATCGTCAGCAGTACAGGCTGAAGCCGCCATTAACAGGTCGCCCTCATTTTCACGATCTTCGTCATCCATAATAACGACCATCTTTCCCTGCTTTATATCTTCAATGATTTCTTCTATATTATTCAATTGCATACGTAATATTCTTAATGTAGTTTCACTTTAAAAAACCATTCTCTGCGAGAAAGGTTGTGGTAATTTCTGATTCAGAATCTGTTTTAGCCGCCCCATCACCCAACACCAGGCGTTCGAGGTAACGCGCAACCAGATCAACTTCCAGATTCACTTCTGAACCTGACTGATAACTGCCCATTATAGTTTCCTGCAGCGTATGAGGCACTATATTTAATTCAAACTGACAACCATCTACTTTATTAACGGTCAGACTGACACCGTCCACTGTAATTGAGCCTTTCATAGCAACATATTTTGCCAGTGATTTTGGAGTCTCTATTATAAAACGTACAGAACGACCATCATCATATCGATCGATAACCGTACCCAGCCCATCAACATGACCGCTAACCATATGACCACCTAAACGAGTTTGCAATGTTAAGGCTTTTTCAAGATTAACAGTGCTGCCCTCTTTTAACTGCTTTAGAGAGGTCAGTGTCAATGTTTCTCCGGAAACATCTGCACAATACGCATTATCACGTAATTCAATTGCTGTTAGACACACACCGTTCATAGCAATGCTATCACCTAGCTGAACGTCAGACATATCCATTTTACCGGTCTGTATCCAGAAGCGAGCGTCACCGCCCTTATCTTCAATACTTTCGATTATTCCTAACGATTCTATAATGCCAGTAAACATTACTCTTCCAGCTCCATCGTCTGAATACTTATGGGTAAATCTGATGAGGTATTAAACTCACAACCGGCTTCAACAGCAGCTCGGGCAATATCCTCTGCTGAATCTAACCTCTCGTAAAGAGCATGCATTGCACCTAACGCAAACTCTGATCCAGAGCCAATCGCCCAGAACTTATGATATTCACTCACTTCACGTAGTGAATAAACACCAAAAATACCTTTTTTATTACAAATTAACGCATCAATATGCGTTGCCTCATAAGGATCATCTTCTTCATCTTTTGAATTTAAAAAGTAGTTTTCTTTTAATACCGGATGTAATGCGCGAAAAGTTTCAAATATACCCAGTCGTGAATTGAAATCAATTTCAATTTTATCATCCGCCAGTACAGATTCCATCACTAATGCATGGGCTGCACTTCCTACAATGCCAAAATAACCGTCTTTATATGCCTGGATCTTGTTATAGTCGCGATCATATGACGCGCCCATTCTAAGGTCACCGAAGGTGGTTAAACTGTCAGCAGCAATGCAAACTTTACCATTTTTTCTGACCACGGCTATTGTGGACATATACTTCTCTCTTTATTCATAATCTATACAGTAACTATTGAGGTACAGCTGTAATACGCCAGTCTTTACCTATTGGGCGTATTTCTTTAATTTCAAGGTCTATACGTTCGGACATTTTCTGCAGACCCGGCATATGAAACAGACCTTTAGCTGAATCACCCATAATATGCGGCGCTATATATACCACAATTTCATCTACCAGGTGTTGTTCTAACAGAGCACCGCACAACTCATTACCCGCTTCTACATGCACTTCGTTCGCCTGATGCTCGTCTGCCAGATATTTTAAAGCCGCCTGTAAGTCAACTTTTCCACCTCTGGACGGCATAGTAATGGCATGATCAGCGACCTGCGTACTAAATACCAGTGTCTGGCCACTTTGTTTAAATATCTTACTTTCTAACGGCACACTTAACTGACTATCTATTATGGCGCGCAAAGGCTGATGTAAATCAACGTGGGCATTTAACTCGGCAGATGTTACCCGTACATTCATTGATGGATCATCTGCCAGCACAGTACCACTTCCGGTTAAAACTACTGAACTTCTGGCACGTAATTTTTGTACATCTGCCCGGGCATATTCACCGGTTATCCATTTGCTTTCACCAGATGCCATTGCTGTTCGACCATCCAGACTCATGGCTAATTTAACACGCACAAAAGGCAAGCCTGTTTTCATTCGCTTAATAAAACCCGGGTTTATCGCTTCTGCCTCAGACTGCATTAAACCACTACGTGTACTAATACCTGCTTTTTCTAATTTTTCCAGCCCTTTGCCAGCCACTAACGGATTCGGATCCTGCATCGCACACACAACCCGGCTCACACCCGCAGCAATTAAGGCATCAGCACAGGGAGGTGTTTTTCCCTGATGACTGCAGGGTTCAAGGCTAACGTAAGCCGTTGCACCTTTCGCTTTATCACCCGCCTGATTTAATGCATGAATCTCCGCATGCGGTTCGCCTGCCTGCTGGTGATACCCCTCTCCGATAATGTCATTATTTAACACAATAACACAGCCGACACGAGGATTAGGCTGCGTGGTATACAGCCCCTTTTTAGCTAGTTGAATAGCTTTTGAAATATATAAATTATCGAGTGAGGACTGACTCATGAGTATTATATTGATTGCAATGTTTAATAAACCTGTCGCGCATCTGAGTCGTGCTTACTAGTTCATAACTTGTAGCGGCAACCAGCCTAAGCCAACGATAGTTTATGAAAATTGAACTAACCTATTGTTGTTCCAGTTTTTCTATTGTCTTTCTAAATGCATCTACATCTTCAAAACTTAAATACACAGACGCAAAGCGGATATAAGCCACATGATCAAGTAACTGTAACTCTTCCATCACCCAGTCACCCAATGTTCGCGCATTTACCTCACGCTCACCCTGTGAAAGTAACTTGTGTTTTATATGACTAATGCTTTCTTCGATTTTTTCATCACTGACCGGACGTTTCTCTAATGCCTTGGTAAAACCGGAACGTAATTTTGCCTCATCATAAGTCTGGCGCGTGCCATCCTGCTTTACAATTCGAGGTAAATTCAGCTCAGCTGTTTCGTAAGTTGTGAAACGTTCATTACACTCAACGCATTCACGGCGACGACGCACCTGATCACCATCACCTCCCAGTCGGGAGTCAACAACGCGAGTATCCGGTGTTTTACAAAACGGGCAGTGCATAAGTCTGTCGTAAGTCGTTAATCATTAATCTTAAGTCCAAAGAAGACAGGGCTTCGCCCTGTCACTTCTTTATTTATATACGGGTAGTCTGGCACATATTTCTGAAACTTTATCCTGTATGCCCTGAATAAGTGCGTCATCATCCATATTGGAGATAACATCACACATCCAGCCTGCAAGCTCAGCAGACTGCTCTTCGTTAAACCCACGGGTTGTTAATGCTGGTGTACCAACACGTATACCTGATGTAACAAAAGGCGACTGAGGGTCATTTGGAACCGAGTTTTTATTCACTGTTATATGAGCTTTTCCTAACGCATTCTCAACATCTTTACCTGTTAAACCTGCCTTAATAAAACTCACAAGAAACAGGTGATTTTCAGTGCCGTTAGATACCACATCATATCCACGATCCATAAATACTTTAGCCATCGCCTGTGCATTCACAACAACCTGCTTCTGATATTCTACATACTCAGGTTCCATTGCTTCTTTAAATGCAACCGCTTTAGCAGCGATGACATGCATAAGCGGGCCACCCTGCGAACCCGGGAAAATAGCCGAGTTGAATTTCTTGGTGATTTCTTCATTCTCTTTCGCAAGAATCAAACCACCACGTGGACCACGTAATGTTTTATGTGTTGTTGAAGTAACCACATCCGCAATCGGTACAGGATTCGGGTAAATACCCGCTGCAACCAGACCTGCAACGTGCGCCATATCAACAAAAAGATAAGCACCTACTTCATCAGCAATATCACGAAACTTCTGCCAGTCCATAATTTTTGAATAAGCCGAAAAGCCAGCAATAATCATTTTAGGTTTATGTTCACGGGCAAGTTCTGCTACCTGCTCGTAGTCAACTTCACCGGTTTCTTCTTTTAAACCGTATTGAACTGCGTTGTACATTTTTCCAGAAAAACTCACTTTAGAACCATGAGTTAAGTGACCACCATGAGCCAGACTCATACCTAAAACCGTATCACCTGGCTGGCATAATGCCATATAAACCGCTGCATTAGCCTGTGACCCTGAGTGAGGCTGAACATTTGCATAATCAGCACCAAATAATTTTTTTGCGCGGTCTATCGCCAGTTGCTCGGCTTTATCAACATATTCACAACCACCGTAATAACGTTTTGCCGGGTAACCTTCAGCATATTTATTAGTAAGCGCTGAACCCTGAGCCTGCATTACACGGGGGCTGGTATAATTTTCAGAAGCAATTAATTCAATGTGGTCTTCCTGACGCTGGGTCTCCTCATTGATAGAGTCCATCAATTCATCGTCATATCCCTGAATAGTCATATCTGCAGAAAACATAGTTTAAAATCTCCGATTGTGCCGAAAACAGGCTAAATTAGGCCAAGTGCCCTGAAAGCCACATAGCATAGCCTATATGGTAGTTTGAGGCTAGTAGAGATACTACATATAGCCACTATATCGGAATGGGTATTAATAATTTATCGATTAAGATAGAAAAAACGAAATCTTGATCTGTAAAGACAATCGAGCCCTCGATATATCTCCACTAGACACTTTCATTTATTTATAAAGCTAAAATCGCTTAATAATAAAGAAGCATCAAACCTGATGCTATTCCGTTGTCTCAGATGCGGGCATAGAAATCACGCCCTGACTTGGCACGGAGATATAACCCGCGTTTATCTTTTTATTTTTAGATGGATCACCTACTACGACAGGAATGGAAAATGAACGTGCCTGAGACACGCCATTTGTGATAAGAGCAGCACTGATATCAATATAGTATTGCCCATCATGCAATGTAGTTACGGGGATTGTTATTTTATTTTTTTTGTTTTTAAATGCTGCAAACTGATAATCAAATTGTGACACCCCCAACTGCAACCCGTCATCATGTTTAATATTAATCTGTAATGTATCAGCTGATACCCGGGTTTTAAAATTGAGCACTAAATCATAAGAATCCCCAACCTGTAATTTTTTAGGGCGATTATAATTTAACTCAATACCTGCATGAGGTTTTGTCGTTACCTGCTCATGTTTTGTTGAATGCAAATTCGTTTTTTTCTGTAACTGATTATCAACCGGCGATGACATGCCATAACTAATTAAAACGGTTGTAACAATGGCTGTTAATGTTAGTAATTTATTCATAATTAAATATTCTATTTTATTCACTAGGTTCGCGTGATTGAAAAACAGGTTGTATCAGAAGCACTACCGGTTGGTGTGTAAATAGACAGAGGATTACCATAAGTATCAAACTCACTTAACTCAAGAACATACTCAACACCAGACAACAGAACTGCTGAAAAAGTTTCTCTATTATCAGCTTCACTTTCACCAAGACCAATTATTTGCCCTTTAAAACGTATAATCATATCCGGGTCTGTAACAGCAAGACCACCCGTTAGCTTTACTGCTGTAAATGTATAACTTCTAGAGTCAGGTACTGTGAATTTTACAAAACGAGTTACACCTAAACCATTATATCCACCGTTTTCACCTGTAACACATAATGATGTAACTGGAAAAGTTGTCGCATATATGGGCAACTGATTCGTATCACCCGGATTTAATAACTGCCCCGTTCCTTCATCATCAGTAATAATGTTAATTGAATGATTATTTAATAATAACGAATCAATATTAGCAGCACTACCTGCATTTAATACTTTATACTGCGTTATAAAACTAAACAAACTGGTTACCGCATCCGTATCAGGTATATTCGCTGTCATTACGGCATGAATACCCGAAAACCCAAGACTTAGAACATCTACACCCTCATTAGTATCGTCATAAAAATCATATAAAGCAGACTGAACAGAACACTCACTAAACCAGCCACTTTCATCTACGCCATTATCTATGCCGTTGCTATCACGTATAATAAAGTTACAGACATTTGATTCTATGTTAATCGTAAAACCATTATTTAAACCCGATGAATCCTTATAAATAACATCATCAGTTACCATGGCTGAAAAAGCATTACCGAAGCCTTCACTAAAAGCGACGCGAATATCCAGGATATCACCTGTTGAATGACTTCCACCTATAGAGTCATCTCTTGAAAATGCATCCTGATAATAATGTCCCCATTCATGGGCAATTACATGCTCATCAAATTCGTCTGTATCGGTTACTCTGCCCAGTACGCTTATGGTATTACTGGTATAGAAAGTACCAGTTGTGCTATTTGAACTCCACTTAACATCAAGTGCTGGAAATTGCGCCGTTGTATTTTCAACAAGTACTAACTGCATTGCATCATAAATTGTATCTAAAATAGCAAAAGGTGCGGCAACACGTACCGAACTGTAATTCGAGCCATCCCAACCGGAATCCGCGTGTAGATTTCTAGTTAAATCTAAAGCACCAGCATCAAACACACTACCATCCATTGCAAAAATCAGTTTAACAACGGGCTGAGCTTCATCACTTACCGAAACATTCCAGGAAGGCGATCCTGTTTTAAGCATTTGAGCTTTAACACGAATAAATACACCACTGGTATTGCCTGGAATTAACAAACTGTAATGACCACTTTCATCTGTATTTGTAGTGACCAACGTACCATTACAGATCGCTTCTACTACAGCACCTCTTACTGGCTCCTGTTTCAGTATATTATCAAAATCAAGCTGCCCAGTTGAAAGTAGTGGCACTCGGTCAAACGTAACATTACCACTCACCGCCACATTAGCTCCATTACCAAGCGTACAACCGGTTGAAGTACTAGTATCACTGCTACCTCCACCACTACAGGCTTGAAGCCCCAGAAGACATAACGATGCAGCTAAATTCGACAAATAGTTAATTTTCAAAATTCCCAACTTAAAACCCATAATATTTTAATTATAGCCCACAACTAACAACCGTTTATACAGTATAATTTATCTACATTAATTAATCTGACCGTTTAAATACAAAAAATCCTATGGCACAGTATATATACACAATGAATGGTGTGGGCAAAATTGTCCCTCCCAAAAAAGAACTTCTAAAAGACATTTACCTTAACTTTTTCCCCGGCGCCAAAATTGGTGTTCTCGGTTATAACGGAGCAGGTAAGTCTACCCTGCTTCGCATTATGGCCGGACTTGATACAGATATTATTGGTGAAGCACGTCCTCAACCGGGCATTAATATCGGTTTCTTACAACAGGAGCCGGAACTTGATGAAACTAAGGATGTTCGAGGTAATGTTGAAGAAGGACTAAAAGTTGTTAAAGAAGCGCAGATTAAACTTGAAGAAGTGTATGCTGCATATGCTGAACCAGATGCAGATTTCGATGCACTGGCAACCGAGCAGGCTAAACTGGAGAATATTATCCAGGCAGCCGATGCACATAACCTCGAGCATAAACTGGAAATCGCTGCAGATGCACTACGTCTTCCTCCCTGGGATGCCGATGTAAGTAAACTCTCCGGTGGTGAGCGCCGACGTGTCGCATTATGCCGATTATTATTATCGGCCCCTGACATGCTCATCCTTGACGAACCAACCAACCATCTTGATGCTGAATCAGTTGCCTGGTTAGAGCGTTTTCTTGCTGAGTTTACAGGCACTGTCGTGGCGGTAACCCATGACCGTTACTTCCTTGATAATGTAGCTGGCTGGATACTGGAACTGGATCGTGGTCACGGCATCCCATATGAAGGCAATTACTCCTCATGGCTTGAACAAAAAGAAGCCCGACTTGAAAGTGAAGAGAAAAAAGAAGCCGGTCGTCAAAAAGCAATAAAATCCGAACTTGAGTGGGTTCGCTCAAACGCAAAAGGCCGACACGCAAAAAGCAAATCACGCCTTTCCCGCTTTGAAGAATTACAAAGTGACGACTTTCAAAAACGCAGTGAAACCCAGTCACTCTATATCCCGCCCGGCCCCAGACTTGGGGATCTGGTTGTAGAAGCGGTAAATATCAGCAAAAGTTTTGGCGATCGACTGTTATATGAAAATGTAAATTTCAATTTACCAAAAGGTGGAATTGTCGGAATCATAGGTCCAAATGGCGCAGGTAAGTCTACCCTGTTTAATATGATTGCCGGCTCAGAGAAACCAGATTCAGGTGAATTCCGCATAGGTGATTCAGTTGAAATTGCTTATGTAGATCAGAGCCGTGATTCACTCAATGATAAAAACACGGTCTGGCAGGAAATTTCAGATAGTCTTGATAATATAGAAGTGGGTCGATACACCACCTCTTCTCGCGCTTATGTGAGTCATTTTAATTTCAAAGGTGATTCTCAACAGAAAAACATTGGTGACTTATCGGGTGGTGAACGCAACCGTGTACATCTGGCCAAGTTAATGAAAAAAGGCGGTAATCTATTATTGCTGGATGAACCGACTAACGACCTTGATGTTGAGACTTTGCGGGCATTGGAAGAAGCCATACTTAACTTCCCTGGCTGTGCCGTGGTTATATCGCACGACCGCTGGTTTCTGGATCGTATTGCTACTCATATTCTGGCATTTGAAGGCGATTCACAGGTAACCTGGTTTGAAGGCAATTACTCAGACTACGAAGAAGACCGTAAACGTCGCCTTGGTGATGACGCTATAAACCCTCATCGAATTAAATACAAAGCATTAAAATAGCTTATTCTTGTAGGCACGCTCTTAGTTTCGCTTTTGTCATCGGGTATTTTGTCACTCAACACTCAAGTGAAGGCGTGTCTACTTATATTTCAATCTAACCCTCAGTAACTTGCGTTTTACGCATGCCCGTCTATTCTTTTAAAAACACCTTAAAAAAGAATGGCATGGCACAACTCAATTCAGTACTTCCCGATTACATCGGTCGTTTTAAAATAATCAAGGAACTGGGCAAAGGCTCTCAGGGAATTGTCTATCTCGCTTCCGACAGCCAGCTTGAGCGCAATGTCGCAATTAAAACGATACAGCTTGAAAGAATCACACCTAAAATAAAGCAACAGTTATTAAAAGAAGCTCGCACCATTGCAAAATTACAGCATCCAAATATCATTACCTTATATGAAATGGATGAACACCTGGGCACCCCTTACCTTGTATTTGAATATGTGGATGGACAGTCTTTAAAAGACTTTCTAATCAAAAAGGGAAAACTCAGCACAAAAGAAACAATTAACATAATAAACCCTCTGTTAAATGCGATTGCTTATGCACATAAACGCGGTGTAATTCACCGCGATTTAAATCCAACAAACATATTAATTACACCGCAGGACAAACCTCGTCTGATGGATTTTGGTATAGCAACTTTATTAGGCCAGAGAACTAAGGATGAAGCTAGTCATGAAATCTGGGGGACATTTAAATACATGTCACCTGAACAATGTGAAAATGAAAACATAACAGCTGCATCTGATTTGTTTTCACTCGGATTAATTTTATATGAAATGGTTTGCGGAAAACAGGCTATAAATGCTGATAACAAATTCGCCATAATTAACAAAATTGTCAATGAAAAAATAGATTACCCTGACAGTATTGAACCCGCTATAAAAGAGATCATAGAAAAAGCTTTATTAAAAAACCCGGAAGGAAGATATGCTGACGGTCTGGATATGCGTCAGGATTTAATTACGCATATGGAACGTATTTCTCCAGATGCTTCAGGCGCTTCTTCTGATATTAAAAACCCGGGTGAGACAAATAGTACATTACAGTTTTTACTGCGTCGCATGGAGCATAAAAAAGACTTTCCAACCATGTCTCATCAGGTTGTTGAAATCAGTCAGAAAGCAAAAGCAGCCGGCGACACCTCTGCAAATATTTTATCGAATGCAATCTTAAAAGATTATTCACTTTCCAGTAAATTATTACGTCTGGTAAATTCACCATTATATGGTCAATACGGTGGACGTATAAGCACGGTCTCAAGAGCCGTTGTTATTCTTGGTTTTGAAGAAGTTAGAAATGCAGCATTAGGCTTAATGTTGCTGGATCACCTCAAAGACAAAAATCAGGCAAGCTGTTTAAAAGAGGCCTGCATTAGCTCGATGATTAGTGGCAGCCTGGCTAATGGCGTCGCCGATAAAATGAACATCAAGGATAAAGAGGAGGCTTATGTTTGTTCTATGTTTCACCGATTAGGAAAATTACTCTCCATCTATTATTTTCCTGAAGAAGCAGAAATTATATTTGATATGGTAAAACAGAAGAATATGAAGGAACAAGCCGCTGCAGAATCTGTATTAGGCGTTAGTTTCGAAGAAATAGGAATAGCCGTTGGTGAATCATGGCAACTCCCGGCTGAACTGATTGACAGCATGCACTCCCTACCACCGGGTGAATTAAAAAAACCATTAAGTCAAAGTGATTTATTAAAACATGTTTCCGGTTTTTCAAATGAATACTGTGAATTAATAGGTAACTCAAGCGTACAGGAACGACAGCAAAATTTTGAAAACCTGGCTTCACGATACAGTAACAGCATGAGTATTTCCAGATCTCAGATGGAAGAAATTTTATCAAGTGCACTTGATGAAATGGAAAAATATGCCAAGTTAGTCAATCTGGATTTGGGTAAAAGCGAAATATTCAATAAAGCAAATAAATGGACCCCATCAGAATCAGGAGACAAGGATAACAGCGAAGAAGATATAACATCATCTGGATCTCAACTACCTGACCAAAGCAATAATATTATTGATGCCATACAGGAGATCACAGATGCCATTCTGGAAGGTGCACCACTGAATGATATTCTGGTTATGGTTATGGAAACGATATTTACCAGCTTTAACTTTCATCGAATCATGTTTTGTTTTATAAACAAAGGCCGCACATCAATAAATGCACGTTTTGGTTTCGGACCGAATGTTGAAGAAATTATAAACCGTTTCAGCATCCCTAATGGCGGAAACGATATTTTCAATATGTCTTTAAAGCAGTCAAAAGATCTTATCATAGAAGATACATCTTCTTCGGAAGCAGTTAATTTATTACCTGAATGGTATCGTAAAAAATTTGCAAAAAAATCTCTGCTTGTTTACCCAATAGTAGTTAAAAACATTCCAGTAGGTTTGTTATATATTGATTCAATGGCTCCTGTTTCAGTAGCAGATGAAAGCAGACTAGGGCCCGTAAAAACATTACGTAACCAGATAGTCCTGGCTATTCGCCAGTCTTAGGAGCACCTAATTAAAATCAACACCTGTACCACCTAGACCACAATATCCATCAGGATTTTTAGCCAGGTATTGTTGATGGTAATCTTCAGCATAATAGAACTGAGGCATATCAATAACTTCAGTCGTAATATCACCTAAATTTTCTACAGACAACAAAGCCTGATACTCTGATTTAACACGATTAGCTATTTGTTTCTGTTGAGGTGAGTATGTGTAAATACCTGAGCGATATTGAGTCCCTTTATCATTGCCCTGACGCATTCCCTGAGTAGGATTATGACTTTTAAAAAATAGTTTAACCAATTCTTCAAAACTACAGATAGCTTCATCAAATACAACAAGTACAACTTCGTTATGCCCCGTCATACCTGAACACACTTCCTGATAAGTCGGGTTTTTAGTGCTCCCTGCTGCATAACCTACAGCTGTTGAATATACCCCCTGTAATTGCCAGAACTTACGCTCTGCACCCCAGAAACACCCTAAACCAAAAACCGCTTTAGACAGATGATCAGGAAACGGCTCAGTTAATGAATTTCCGTTTACATAATGAATATCAGGAACATGCATTGATTCTTCTCGACCGGGTAAAGTATGTTCTGCATCAGGAATGATTAATGGTTTATCTATATAAGACATAGAATTTATCTCTTTATAATTTTTAGCTATTTGGAAATTAATGGATCCACTATATATGGCGTTTTACCCTGGCTAATACGATTTTTGTCTAACGAGCTTCTAAATAAACGAATCATATTGCTAACCGGGCATACTCGCTCAAATGCCAGTAATATCATCTGCGAGCGATTAGTAACTTCAAATTTCTTGAATATGCGCCCCAGATGTAATTTCACAGATTGTTCGGAGAGATGTAATTCATGTGCAATTTCTCTAGTCGCAAGGCCATTTAACACTAATTGAAGCACCTGAGTCTCACGCGCCGTCAATGTCTCACCTAAATGTTCAATTTTAGACTTAATTATATCTTCAATTAATGACTCTAATTCAATAGCATTATGAGCAAATGATTCAAGTATATGCCTTTCTGCCCAGACCCTTCCCTGCATTACATGCTTGATGGCATCAATCAGGTGACTCCCCTTCATATGCTCATTAATGTAACCGTGGACACCGTAACGCAACATATTATAAAGAAAATCATCTGGCATATTCTGACCAAAAATGAGTATTTTTGCTTCTCTGGAAGCAGCCTGAAGTGATTTAATATAAGCACTAGCCTGCCCACTGATTGCAGACTGATGCATCAGTATCAGGTTAACATTATGCTTTTTGAGTAATTCACAACAACGCGAACCTGAAGACTCATCAGGAGAGGCAATTTTGATAACTTCAAAGTTTTCCCCCGAATTACCGATAATACTGACCATGCCATCAACCGCATAATCGGGTTCCGCAATAATGTAAATTCTTACAGTCGATTTTTGAGACATTTGCAAATCAGACTGATCATTTAAATCAACTGGTGTGAAATCATCATTCATTCTTATCCACCATACTGTTATTTTAAGTTAGGCACACGAGAATAGTTACATTCTTTTAACATTTCCCCTACAGATAACATGTTTTTATAAACCAAATTATCTAAATTCAAATATACTCCCTATAAATACAAAAATAAACCTATAACAAAATTAGAAAATAAGTGTACTCTTAATTTATTAAAAACATCACCTGTTTGAAGTATTTATCAATAATTAAGATACGTTTATACTCTAATAACATAATTAAATAATTGAAATAGTTGAAATAATCTAATTATTTATAGGCATTAAATGTGTAGTTATCACAAATTTATGTTTTAATAGATAACGATAAATAAGGGCAATTTTTATAACATTCGTTAAGAACTAAATAATAATTGCGAATAAAATGATTTAAAACCAATAACCCATGCAAGAGGTTTCGCATGAATGATTCTGTAGACATACAACCAGCTGCTGATCGCCGAGCGCGAACACGCAAAGAAATTAAACAGCTAATAACAGAGCGCAATGAAGTTCTCACACTATATTGCAGCCTCGCTGGATGCGATGGCACTAAAATCACTACAGCAGAAGATATTGATATTGAGACACTGCAGGAGTTTTGCCAGTTACTCATTGATTACATTGCCACAGGCCACTTTGAACTCTACAGCAGAATCACCGAAGGCAAAGAAAGACGTAATGAAATTATAAAACTGACTAAAACAATATATCCACGAATAGAAAAAACGACTACTTTAGCCGTTGAATTTAATGACACGTATGACAGTTTAAATAAGTTCACAGACGATCTAAAAAACAAGTTACCACAACAATTATCATTATTGGGCGAAGAACTTGCTACTCGCATCGAGCTTGAAGACCAACTCATCAACACATTATTAACACCGGCTTCAGAAGCTGCTGCCATGTTGCAATAATTACAGGCATTTACTGTAAGGAATTATTTTAAAACAATCCTTGCAGTAAATTCTCTTATGGTTTAATTATAAAACAGTGATGTATTTTAGGATTACGCTTAAAATCTTCAGGAATAGTTGAAGCCGTTATATTTTCAACACAATATTTTTCCTGTAACTTTTTATCCAGCTTGAACTTCTTAAAATTATTTGAAAAAATAATTTCACCACCGACATCTAGCAGCCCCATTGCCAATTCAATCAATGACTCATGATCTTTCTGCACATCAAACAAATCTTCCATTGATTTAGAATTTGAAAAAGTCGGCGGATCAATAAATATCCATTTAAATTTTTCATTATTTCGATTAGCGATGACTAACCATTGCATACAATCAGCTTTTATAAAATGATGTTTATCACTTAGTAAATCATTACTTGAAAAATTTCGTTCAGACCATTTTATATATGTATTCGACATATCCACACTGGTTGTATCGGCACCAGCCGCGGCTGCATAAACAGAAAATGCAGAGGTATAAGAAAAAAGATTTAAAAACTTTCCTGCAGATGGAGATTTAACTATTTTGTCATACACATACTTTCTGGTATCACGATGATCGAGAAACAGACCTGTATCGAGATAATCATTTAAATTCACATGAAACTTGAAGCCATTTTCTTCAACAATAAATTCGTGATGAGCATTGGCCTGCTTTTCATACTGAGACAGTCCTTTTTGCTGGCGACGTGTTTTTACAACAATCCTGCTTTTATCTATATTTAACACTTCAGGAATGACATCAACTAAAATTTCGAAACGCTGTCTGGCTTTGTTTATATCTATACTGGAAGGAGCCTGATACTCCTGAACATGAACCCAGTCACCATAAATATCAATTGCTGCAGAATATTCGGGTAAGTCTGCCGAATAAAGACGATACGCCTGAACTTTGTTCTTTCTTGCCCAGCGCCCGATATGTTTAAAATTTTTCTTTAGACGATTAAGTATAGATGAACGCTGTTCTGTATATTTTTCTACTTTTTCACGCTTTTTTTCTTCAGATAAAGCGGGACGTATCTGATATTGTAATAATTTACATTTAATAGCACCGTTAAAAAAACTGTTTGTTCTGTGTGCACGCAGACCTACGTGTTTTATAAGCTCATCATTCGCAGTAAACAGTGCTATTTTCCAGTCTGGAAAATTATCACGCCAACACGCGCCCATCTCTGCATATAAGTGTGCAAGCTCCTGCTTTTCGCCTAAACGCTCACCATAAGGCGGGTTAACAACAACCATACCCGGTCTTATAGAACCCGCATGTTCCGCCATATGAGCACAACTTTCAGAAAGATCTTTATGCTCAAGCGTAATAAGATCCTGTAACCCTGCAGAGTGTATATTCTGTCTGGCTGGCGCTATAGAGTATTTATTAGCATCATAACCGGTAAATGTATTATTTATTTCTGAAATAGATTTAACTGATTTTTTAGCTTCATCTAATAATTTTTTCCAGCTGTCTGCATCATGCCCTTTCCAGTTTAAGAAACCAAAAAATTTGCGTTTTAATCCAGGCGCTATGTTTAAACTCATCATAGCCGCCTCTATTAAAAACGTAGCCGAACCACACATTGGGTCTAGCAGATCTAACGTTTGATCATCTTTACCTGAAGACCAGCCACTTCGAATTAATATCGCTGCAGCCAGATTTTCTTTTAATGGCGCCTGAACACTGGCTAACCTGTAACCTCGTTTATGTAATGGTTCACCTGACAGATCAATACTTACGTCAACCTGATCATGATCGATATGTACATTAATACGAACATCAGGTTGCTCCCTGTCAACTGAAGGACGGGTTTCATATAATTCATTAAACTGATCAACAACGGCATCTTTAGTTCTCAAAGATGCATAATGTGAATTGGTTATTTCAGATCGATTAATCGTACAGTTCACTGCCAGTGTTCCGTCCATATCAATATGTTGTGGCCAGTTTATTGTTTGTACACCGTTATATAACTGCTCATCATCTAACGCTTCAAATGTAGTTAATTTTAAAAAAACACGACTCGCTAAACGAGACCACAAACAGGATTTGTATGCCTGCTCAAGTGAACCAGTAAAACTAACACCTGAGTACTCCTGTTTAGCAGTATCAATACCCAGATCATTAAGTTCAGTTACAAGTAAATCTTCAAAACCTTTAGAACAGGTTGCAAAAAAAGTAAGGTTATTTTTCATTAGTTTAATGATGCCAGTAAAGTGTGGATTTTATCTAAATCTTCAGGTGTATCTATTCCAGGACCTGGCAACTTCACAGCCTCCTGTATATGAATTTTATACCCATGATACATTGCACGTAATTGCTCCAGTTTCTCTATCGATTCCAGCTCACATTGTGGCATCTGACTATAGTCATTCAAAAAACCTGCCCGATATGCATAAATACCTAAATGGCGCTGATAATGACTGGTATTCATATTCTCACCAGCATCTCTCTGGAACGGTATTGAAGCCCGACTAAAATAAAGTGCATAACCATTAATATCTGCGACGACTTTAACTATATTCGGATCGTTTATTTCTTCAACCGCTGTTAAAGGTGTACTTAAAGTAGCAATGGATGCCTGTTTATTTAGGTGTATATTTTCAGCCACCTGATGAAGTAACTCAGGCGGTGTCAATGGTTCATCACCCTGAAGGTTAACAACTATTTCATCTTCCGCCCAGCCATTCATCTGGCAAACCTCAGCCAGCCTGTCAGTACCGGACTGATGTTGATCAGAAGTCATTAAAACCTGATCGCAAAATTTTTCTGCCGCTTCAACAATACGTGCATCATCAGTAGCAATAACAATACTACTGGCAGATGATTTCTTTGCTACACGATAAACATGCTCAAGCATCGTTTTGCCATTAATTTGCTTCAGTGGTTTACCCGGAAATCGACTAGACGCATATCTAGCTGGAATTACAATATGGTATGCAGTCATGACTTCAGTTAATCTTTATCTAATTGTCGAGCTTCATCAATTAACATAACTGGAATACCATCTTTTACGGGAAAAGCGACTTTACAGTTATCACATATCAGTTCTTTTTTATTTTTATCATAATCAAGTTTGCCATTACATTCAGGACAAACCATCATCTGTATTTGTTTTTTATCCATTTTCTACTCGTTTTATTTTGCAAGTGAATCAAAAATTTGATTCATCTGTAACTGTGCAGTTTCAGATAGTTTTATCTCAATTGGCACAGACCAGTGATTTGATAATTCAAAGTTAATACATTTTATCGCATCTTTTTCAGTCATTAACACGGGGCAGTCATCATTAAAATTTAGATCTGTCTGTTTATACATATAATGATCTTCAAATGAATGGGGAATAACATTAATGTTATATGCCTTTAACATCTGAAAAAAACGATCCGGATTTCCGATACCCGCTATTGCATGTACAGTTTTATCCGATAAATTACTAAGACTCAGTTGATCAGCTTCCCTTTTACCCACTGAGACACATTCATTCGGTAGCATAACAAATGATACTTCCTTATCACTACCACCATTTAGTAACACCATATCGAGCTGTTTAAGACGCGAAACATTTTCTCTCAACGGTCCTGAGGGCAGACAAAATCCATTTCCAAACTGTCTCTGCGCATCAACAACTGAAATTTCAATGTCACGTTGTAGTGCGTAATGCTGTAATCCGTCATCTGATAAAACAACATCACAATCAAATTGTTTAATCAAAAGCTCTATATCTTCTTTTCTATTCGGCCCCACGACAACCGGGCATCCGGTATTCTGAAAGATCAATTGCGGCTCATCACCGACTGTTTCTGCAAAAGATTTATCATTAACTATTTGCGGCCAGATCGAAGCATTACCTCCGTAACCTCGACTAATAACACAGGGTTTTCTGCCCCGTGACTGTAATTGTTTTACAAGTTCAATTATTAAAGGCGTTTTACCCGTACCACCAACAGTAATATTACCGACAATAATAACGGGAAGTGGCGCTTTATAAGATTTTAAAACACCTGATTTATATAATTTTTTTCTGAGTGTACTTACAAAACAATAAAAACCGGCCAAAGGTAGTAACATCATTGATACAAAATTAATGCTACTCCAGTAATAATCAAGACGTTTCATTTATATTCTAAGAATCAGACTTATCAGTCGATTCAGAAAACTGTATGCTATGAAGCGCGCTATAAGCAGCACCCTTTTGCAACAGTTCTGCATGAGTACCTACTTCTACAATATTACCTTTTTCCATCACCACAATTTTATCTGCATTTTCAATAGTAGATAATCGATGCGCAATAACCAGTGTTGTACGATTTTTTGTCAGCGCTTCCAGTGCACTTTGAATAATTCTTTCCGATTCAGTATCCAGAGCTGATGTTGCTTCATCCATAATTAACACCGGAGCATTTTTAAACAGAGCACGTGCAATAACCAGACGTTGTCGTTGCCCACCAGATAATAAAACACCCTTTTCACCGGTAAGTGAATACATGCCCTGTTCCTGTCGCTCAATAAACTCCATTGCATGTGCAGCAATAGCTGCTTCATTCAACTTATTTTCATCTATATCATCAAAGCCATAAGTAATATTATGTGCAATTGTGTCATTAAATAAAACAACTTCCTGCCCAACATACGCGATATGATCGCGTAAATTCTCTATTTTATAATCTTCAAGATTGACACCATCAAGCAGAATTTTTCCATTGTAACCAGAATATAAGCGAGGTATTAAATTAACCAGTGTAGATTTTCCACTTCCTGACTGTCCAACAAAAGCAATAGTTTCACCTGGTTTGATATGTAAATTTATATTATTTAAAACCGCTTTATCCGGATGACCTTCATACGCAAAATTCAAATCTTCAAATACTATTTCACCCTTAACTCTGTCAACATTATAGGTGCCTTTATCTGATTCTTGTTCAATATCTAAAAACTCAAATACACTTTCCGCAGCAGCTACCCCTTTTTGTATAACCGCATTTATATTAGTTAAACGTTTTAGCGGTGCAAATAACATCGTTGCAGCCGTTATATAGGCTGTAAATGTACCAGCAGTTAAATTATCTTTAAGGCCTTCCTGAATTGCTACATAAATAATACCCGCCAGAGCAAACGCAACAATAATTTGCAAAATAGCTGTACTTAACGAAGTACTTACCATTAACTTCATATTTTGCTGGCGATTATGATTATTATTTTTATAAAAACGATCTAACTCATATTTTTGACCACCGAATATTTTAACAACTCGCTGCCCCTGTACCGACTCTTCTAGTACATGAGATATCGTACCCATAGATGACTGTATTCGTTTCGAAATGTCCCTGAATCGGCGTGAAACAATCGTTACAATTAGAGCCATCACCGGTGCCAAAACCAGGAAAACACCAGCTAACATCGGGCTTAAATAAAACATCCAACCAATCAGGCTTACCAGCATTAATGAATCTTTTATTAAAATGGTTACTGCAGTAGTTGATGCTGTTGCCAGTTGCTCTACATCATAAATAAAACGTGAGATCGTTTCGCCAGTAGAAGTATTATCATAATAATTATTTGGCAACATTATCAGACGTTCAAACATTTGTGCTCGAAGTGTCTGTATAACTTTTCGACCAATCCAGGTCATGCTGTAGTCTGAGGCAAACCCTGCTATAGCACGTACAATAAAGACGGATATAAACGCATAAGGTAACCATTGAATAATCTCGGGATCTTTATTGATGAACCCACCATCCAGCATGGGTTCCATTAAAGCTGCGAATGCAGGTTGAGACAGTGCAACCAGAACCATACTGGCTACAGCAAATGCAAATACACCTTTATTTTGAAAAGTATAAGAGAGTAAACGACCGTATGTGACTTTAACATTAACTGGTTTAGCATTCTCAGAATCAGAATTCACAGACATAAATTATTTAGATCCACTAGTTTCAAGTGTTGAAATAGATAAACGAGTTAAACCCACCTGCGAAGCTGCATCCATAGCTCTCACTACTGACTGGTGTGGTGTTTTTGCATCCGCACGTAAAACGATAGGTATTTCCTTGTTATCACCGGCTATTTTTAGCAATGCCAGTTTTAAAGTTTTTAATTGTGTATTAACTAACTGACGTTCATTAATGTAATAACGCCCCTTCATATCAATACCAATCACAATTTTTTTATCAACCTGCTGAGTAGCTTGAACAGATGCTTCAGGCAAGTCTATTTTTAGCTTTGAAGTTTTTTCAAATGTGGTAGAGACCATAAAAAATATTAACAATAAAAACACCACATCTATTAGTGGTGTTAAATTTAAATCAATATCTTCTCTACGTTCAGGCTTGAGATTCAAGCTGCTTTCCCCGTTGGCTTTTTATCTTCGCTAACAGAGGAAATGCTTCGATTATTATGTAATACATCGACCATTTTTATCGCTTCTTCTTCCATTTTCACAACCAGCTCATCAATCCTGCCACGAAAATATCGGTAAAAAATAAGTGCGATAATAGCGACAGTTAAACCTGCTGCTGTCGTTACAAGTGCCTGCGAGATACCACCAGCAAGTGGAGCAGCATTACCTACACCACCAGAACTGGTTATTGCGGTAAAGACCTTAATCATACCCACAACGGTACCCAGTAGACCTAATAATGGAGAAATTGAAGCGATAGTTCCTAAAGTATTTAAGAATCGTTCCATTTCATGAACTACCTGTCGACCCGCTTCTTCTATAGACTCTTTTATGCGGTCACGTTCAAGATGACGATTATTTAAACCTGTTGCGAGGATTTTGCCAAGAGCTGACTGTTTGCTGATTTCTTCAATTTTTGAACGTTCCAGCTGCCCTTCTTTTATCCAGTGCCAGATACTTGCGACTAGATGATCAGGTATGACTTTTTTCTTCTGCAGGGCCCAGAATCGCTCAAGAATAATAGCAAAGGCTATAATTGAGCCTGCTATGATGGGAAACATTAACCAGCCTCCGGCTTTGACCATTTCAAACACGTATGTCGCCTCGTATAGATATAATTATAATGGGCACATAATACGTTATCAGAAGCGATGATTCCAATAATGAGTACTAACTTTTCTCTGTTGACTGACTAGCTCAAGCACATCACCTGAAGTATCCGGTAACTTCAACTGAATCATCCCGCTATTAGCCGTATTTAACACATGACTACCCTGTTTTTGATAACGTTTCAGCACTTTTTGTGTAGGATGACCAAATCGATTATTAAAACCGGCAGATGAAATTGCCAGACGGGGATTAATTTCATCAAGCCAGCGCTGGGTTGATGAGGTATTACTGCCATGATGCGGCATTATCAATATATCTGCTTTTAATTTTTTAATATTATGACTGAGCATTTTAAGCTCGATTTTACGCTCTATATCGCCAGGTATCAGCAAACTGTAGTGCTGGTTCCAGACTTTTAACACGCAACTACGATTATTTGGTTTCTTATAAGCCTGGTCAGGGTGTAAAACTTCAAAGCTCACCTCATTCCACACCCAGCTTTGGCCTGACACACAGACTTTATCTGAATAACTTATACGCGATTTCTGGTTAATTACATTTTCTGCGGCTAAAAGCCGCTTAACATTCATCATTCTTAATACCGAATCAGCCCCACCTGCATGATCATTATCACCGTGACTTACCATCAGTAAATCTAACGTCTGAATATCGACATAATTTAAATAAGGCACAATAACACGCTCACCAAGATCGAATCTTTCTCCAAGTTTTG
The DNA here is from genome assembly GCA_003349885.1 of endosymbiont of Galathealinum brachiosum. NCBI lineage: Bacteria > Pseudomonadati > Pseudomonadota > Gammaproteobacteria > endosymbiont of Galathealinum brachiosum. The sequence continues at coordinate 337,889 of QFXC01000008.1, forward strand.
CCCCGGTATCATATAACAGTGTTTTATCTCTGGTTTGAACGACAACAGACAGGCCCTGCCCGACATCAAGTACTGAAACCCAGAACGCACCCTGATCTGGTCGGGGATATTGATATAACAGCATTGGCAATATCATAATTAAACCGGAATAACGTAATGGAAATCCGCCTGGTAGTAGTAATAAAACAACACCTGACAATGCCAGAGCACTATGAAACAGAGGAATTGAAGAAAGCGGCACACTGGAAACACGCATATCAGCAAACCATTCGGTCAAATGCCAGATTACAGAAAATAACTCACTCGTCTGGGTAAATAACCATAAACTCAGATCTGCTGACAGTAGACTAATTAAACTGGCCAATAGTGACAGTGGCACAATCACCATGCCTACCAACGGTATAATGAACATATTAACCAGTGGAGAAATTAATGAACCCTGCTGAAATAACAGTAAACTCAGGGGTAACATCGCTAAAGCTATTAACCATTGAATTTTAACACCCTGTAACCAGACTTTAATTCTGCAATGCTGATCAACTACACGTGAGCTTGAAACCAGAGTAATTACCAGAACAGCCAGAAATGATAACCAGAACCCCACCGACAATACAGATGAAGGATCAATCAACAAAACACTAATAAGCGCAAGAGATAACGTATTTAAACTAAAAGCGGGACGTTTTATTACAAGCGCCAGCATTATTACCAGCAACATAATAAATGCACGTTGTGTCGGTACGGAAAAACCTGCAAGCAACGCATAATAACCCGCAAAAATTAAACTAATCAATGCCGCCACCTGTGGCGCACTACTATATTTACATATAATAGCTGGTACAAAACGTCGAACAGTGAAAAAGACCAACCCCGCAACCAGACCAATATGCAGGCCAGAAATTGCCATCAAATGACTTGTCCCTGTTTTTCTTAGAACATCCCACTGCTGATGGCTAATTTCAGACTTATGACCAATCGTTAACGCCTGTAATAACCCCTGATATTCTGTGTCTGGTAGTCTGGATAATATAGATGATAAATTCTCTCTAACACTATCAATACTTACTCTACTCTTCTTTAAGCGTTTATTTAAACTGCTTTTTCTAATATAACCTGTCGCCTGTATACCCTGTTGATACAGCCATTTTTCATAATCAAAACCACCCAGATTCTGCATACCATGAGGTGCTTTCAATCGAACCTGTATTTGCCAGTATTCTCCTGTTTTAATTTGACCTTTATGGTAATACCAGCTTAATCGCAGCCGGGACGGCAATGCAGATAATAAGTCAGGTTTTTTATTGCCCCCATTGGTCGCATTTAATAATGTGAATTTAGTAACATTAAAGTTAAATCGTACAGAACGACCTGTATGATCGGGCAACCCAACAACAACACCTTCAATTAACACATCCTGACCTGATAAATCATCAGGTAATAGCTGATATAAATAAATATGAGCGAATAGCAAGGCCCATAAATATCCTGTTTGAAATGCCAGAACGTGACGCGATTCAGGCAGGCGATAAAATAGCCACAAAGAGAGAGGTAAAAAGATGAGCATTACACTATCAGTCCAGAAAGGACCGTAAAGATCAGGCTGTATTTGCAGAAAACAAACACCCGCCAAAAGAGAAATAGCCACCAGGGGTAGCGATGGCATCTTTTGAGTCATCCTTGAATCAGACACAACTAAAATCCTTATCATTTGTTCTGTCTGTTATAATTTATACCTAATTAATAAACTTGCCAACCAGACTATAAATATTAAATAACCATGCCAAAAAAGTTTTTACGTAAATGTCTGCCAGATCCGCATAAAATCACCCAGTCCAAGTCTCTGCGAATTTTTGGTAATTTCATACATGAGCCTAACCTCTGGCACATGAATCGCAAATCAGTCTCTATGGCATTTATGGTCGGCATGTTTTTTATGTGGGTCCCCCTGCCATCACAGATGATACTTGCAGCAGGTGCTGCCATACTACTGCGTTGCAATCTTCCCTTATCGGTAGCGCTGGTATGGATCACCAACCCGATCACCATGGCGCCCATGTTTTATTCCGCGTATATACTGGGGAACTGGATGCTTGGTTCACCTCCAAGCAATATTGAATTTGAAGCTTCTTTTGAATGGATTTCCCAGCAAATGGATGTCATCTGGAAGCCCTTTTTACTTGGCTGTTTTACACTGGGCGTAAGCAGTTCAATTATTGGTTTTGTTGGAATACGCATGTTATGGCGTTTACATATTGTTAATTACCTGAAAAACAAAAAACAACGTTTCGTTGATAAACACAAAAAACAAAAATAGACATGACTGATATCTGGAAACCCCATGCTACTGTTGCAGCAATTATTGAGAGAGACAATCAATTTTTAATGGTTGAAGAAATAGCCGGTGGACAAACTGTTTACAATCAACCTGCAGGCCATCTTGATCCAAATGAAAGTCTGGTTGAGGCTGCTGTAAGAGAAACCCGCGAAGAAACAGCCTGGCACTTTATTCCTGAATATATCAGCGGCATATATCGCTGGGATCAAAGCAGCACAAATCGGTGTTTTTTACGTGTTGCTTTTGTAGGCAGTTGCGATGATTACAAAAAAGAACAGCCACTGGATGATGGTATCATTAGAGCCCTGTGGTTAACGCGAGAAGAACTCGCAGCTCAAACGGAAAAATTACGCAGCCCAATGGTATTACGCTGCATCGATGATTACCTGAGTGGTATAAAATACCCTCTGGATCTACTGACAGATATTCAATAATGTTATTACAATTACAAACTCTGATATTTACTTTTATACTACTGCTATTTATTAGCACTAAAAGCCTGGCTGCCCCGCAGGTTAAACTCTGCCTGGATGAGAGTTGTAAAAGCCCACTTAAAATTGAAATAACCGAAGCTTGCTGGTCTGACGTGAAAGAAATATTTTCTCCACCCTTTCCAACCGACAAAGACGAACAGGATAATATTGTTAATTCTATAGCATTAATTCAAACAGATATTTTTAATTCAGTATTTAAACACAACCCTGATGGCAATAGCGCCAGTGATTTATACACCGGTAATAGCCGAAAAAACAATTATAAAAACATAAAAAGCATCCTTGGAATATTACTCGACAATTACCTGATCAATCGACATTTTTTACGTAAATCAATTACAAAACGCAGCTGGAATGGCTTTGAAAGTGAAATTCTATTATTACAATCATTAACTGACTCAAAACTTTACACACTTGAAACAAATAATAATGAACTGGGTGCTTCAGCGATAATACAGACATATAACAAGAAATCTTCTGGTATTGAAATCAAAAACACGACCATTAAAGAAGACAGCAACCAGATAGATAACGATTTTGAATAACACAACCAACAAAACACAACGAGTCATTGTAGGTATGTCAGGTGGTGTAGATTCATCTGTCGCAGCCCAACGCCTGATCGAAGATGGCTATCAGGTTGAAGGTCTGTTCATGAAAAACTGGGAACAGGATGACGACAAAGACTATTGTGCAGCAGCTGACGACTTAAAAGATGCGCAGCAGGTTTGTGATAAATTAGGTATAAAATTACACAGTGTTAACTTTGCAGATCAGTACTGGGATCGTGTATTCAAAAACTTTCTTGATGAATACGGCGCGGGAAGAACTCCAAACCCGGATATTTTATGTAATAAGGAAATTAAATTTAAGGCATTTCTAGATTACGCTCTTCAATTAGGGGCAGACTTTATTGCTACAGGTCATTACGTACAACGTGGTGAAAGTAAAAACAGTTACCAGTTATTAAAAGGTCTGGACGACAATAAAGACCAGAGTTATTTTTTATACACGCTTACTCAACAGCAATTAAAACATAGCCTTTTTCCAGTAGGTGATATAGAAAAACCTGAAGTACGCAAACTTGCTGAAAAATCTGATTTTATTACTCATAATAAAAAAGACAGTACGGGCATCTGTTTTATAGGCGAAAGAAAATTCAAAGATTTTCTGCAACGTTTTATACCGGCTCAACCCGGTGAAATTAAAACATTAGAAGGTCAAACCGTCGGCAAACATCATGGTCTGATGTACTATACACTTGGTCAACGAAAAGGGCTTGGTATTGGTGGTGTCAAAAATGCGACTGAAGAACCCTGGTTTAGTGTAAAAAAAGATCTGGAAAAAAATATTTTATATGTGGCACAGGGTGACGATTCAGCTTTGTATCACACCCATTTAGATGCTTCACAACTGTGCTGGGTTAGTGGTATAACACCTGAGTTACCTTATTCCTGCAAAGCAAAAGTACGTTACAGGCAGGATGACCAACCGTGTATTATTCAAAGTTTTGAAAATAATTCAATTACAGTCAGCTTTGAAAAAGCACAACGTGCAATCACCCCTGGACAATCTGTCGTTTTTTATCAGGGTAATATTTGTTTAGGTGGCGGTGTCATTGATAACATGTACAACAACATCAAAGATTAATTAGAAAGCTATATATGGAATATAATCAACAAGATCGCACTCTTGCACTCGCAGGCATATATCAGTCTGTTATTCTGGTAAAAGAAGTTGCCAATACAGGCAATGTTGCAGATGCTCAATTAACATCAATACTGGAAACATTATTTCGTTTTGATGCAAACAATGTAATGGATGTATATGGAGATACCTCTACAATAAAAAAAGGCTTAACAGCTTTACATGATCAGCTATCCGGTAATCAGAATAAAGATGATATAGATATCACCCGCTACGTCATACAACTACTACATCTTGAAAAAACACTAAAAAAATCACCTTCAATGATGGATAAACTGGCTAGTGAACTTGAAAACACCCGCAGCAAAATGGATTACTTTCATGTTAGCCATGAAAACATAATCGCGAGTCTGGCTGATATTTATCAGCAGCATATCAGTCCTATCGGACCAAAAATCATGGTTCAGGGTGAACACACCTATTTATCACAATCAAGAAATGCGAATAAAATACGTGCACTATTATTTGCAGGTATTCGCTCTGCTGTTCTCTGGAGACAGTGTGGTGGGAGTCGCTGGCAGTTATTACTTTCAAGAAAAAAATACATTGATAGTGCGAAAGCACTACTAAAATAATACCTATAAAATATTAAGAGTAACTCTCATTTTTTGAATATAGATAATACCCTGTCTTTATAAAACCGTTTTATTCTCTTACTAAAAACTTCAATACCGGTTTTACGATAATACTCTTTATCTTCATCACTCAATAAAGCCATATTCTTATGATATTTATGACGTGCCCAGGCATTGAAATCAAACTGCTGAGCTAATTTATACAAATATTGATTAAGCCAGTGCAAACCTTCCTTTCTGGCTATAGAAACACCAAAATCGATAAGTTTAGGTTCATCATCTAATGTAATCAGTAAGTTCTCTGAGCGTTTTAAATCAAAATGCGCAACTTTACGATTGTGCATTTCTTTAACGGCTGCCAGGAGTTTTACAAAATATTGCGAGTCTGTATCAGGGCGTCTTTCACGAATAGTCTGACCTTCAATAAATTCAATAACCATAAATTCATTATTAGCCATTCCATAACAAACAGGAACTGCACTCATTCCCTGTAGTTTCTGGTAAATTCGATATTCATGTCTTAATAGAGCAAGATTTATGGGGCGAGTTAGAAAATTGCCCAGGGGTGCTTTGATAACGAGTTTGTGACCAGATTCATTAAACAGCAGAGTCTTTCCCTGATATCCTGCCGCTAATGAATTTACATCTGAATTAAGGTGCTCTTTAATCCAGTTGACCAAATCACTTTCTGAAATAAAATCCAGATTCTGTAACATTTAGTTAACTGGTATAAAGCAGATATAGACAACCAATAAGATACACTACAATGACAGGTTCTGCATTTTGCATCAGGCTCTTTTTGAAAGACCAGGAGCTTTTCACGCTGCCTGCTTTAGAGCCAAAGGTAGGTATCAGGGCATTAATATTTTTAGACCATTCAATCCATTCATCTCCAAAAATATCACGAAGTTTGTTGTCCTCGTATGAGATTGTTGGTGGATAATAAAAGGCCAGCAAAGCGATCATAAGTACAAATGACCACCATTGGGTAGATGCGATTGAAAAACCGATCAATAACAGAATATTACCGACATAAAGAGGATGCCGAACATAGGCATATGGGCCGGTAGTTGCCAGCTCTTTATTCTTCATAACGTAACCTGAAGCCCACATACGAATCAGTTCACCAAAGACTGCGATTGCTCCACCCACAATAAATAACATAGGCTCATACGAGCCAAGTAAACTCACTAGCAATACAAATATGACCGCGAACCACTGACGTGATTGTTCATGGTAACGAAGTGTTAATATCAGTTTTTCCAGACCTGTAGCGTCTGAGACCTTATCGGCACGTGACATGGCTTACCTTTATCCAGTATTAATTTCGAGCGTATTTTATAGCAAACTAATATTGATTGATATGCCCTGAGCTTAACAGGCATGAAATGATTATCGATTGGCGGATCTGGAGCACATATATTCAGCTCATTTATACTAACAAGTCTGTCATACTGGCGTGTTAGTAACATTTTAATAATTTAACTCACATATCCTAATTATCGACATTGCAGTGTTTCTTTTTCATTTTCATTTGTTTTTTCCAGAAAATCGACTTCTGACCCCTCTGAAATATCATCAAGAATGGTTAAAAAAGTATCCTGTACTGTGCTTACTTCTGCAATCAACGTATTCACATCTGAGATAGAAGTCGTTTGCACAGAAGAAGCTGTTGAATCCAGCTGGATGACACTATCACCCGCAACCGTTTGTTTAAACGCGATCTCAGAGGGTAAATTAGTTGTAGTAAATGAGCCGGTTATATTACTAACCTGAGACTGAATAACATCAAACTGATCACCCGTGCTTGCGGTAAAACCGCCAGTATAAATAACATCTAGAACACCATCAAGTGTTACATTACCCGAAGCATTTAAACTATCGTAACTTACACCCTGCACCAATCCACCCAGTTTTATTTCCAATGCGCCACTGGCACCCTGTGTGTAATCGCCAATTACATTAATTGACCCTGTAGCACTACCTACACCAATTAAACCCGCATTATTCGTTAAATTAGCACTGATCGTACCAGCCCCTGTCAACAACCCTCCTGATAAAACGATATCTTCAACATTCTGAATCGCAGTAACAGCAAGATCCAGCGTGCCTGTTTGCAGCTCAACTGTATCAACCCCTGCATTCGCATTTATCGTACCTGCAATGCTACCGCCTGTTATGGTATAGGTATCTACACCTGCATTACCCGTCAGATTGTTAATATTAGAATAAAGGCCACCATTCAAATCACCACTATTTAATCCAGTAATAGACCATGCATTAGCCTGATTATCTCCAAGTAAAGTATTATTACCGGCGGCTCCATCAATTGTTCCACTGATCGTGCCACCTGCCAGTGTAAATGTATCGGTATTGGCATTACCTGTTAAATCAGAAATACCTATAAATACAATACTGTTCAAAATACCACTATCGGCACCATTTATAAGCCAAGTATTTGCAATGTTATCTGCAGCCAGTGAGTTAGTACCCCCTGCGCCATTAATGAAACCAGTCAAACTACCGCCACCACCCGTCAGATTAAATATATCTGAAGCTGCGTTACCCGTTAGATTTGCCATATTTGAAAAAGCACTGCCGTTTAGAGTGCCGGCATTGATACTGGTGATTAACCAGGTGTTCGCTATGTTATCTGCGATTAATGTATTGTTACCACCCGCACCATCAATCGTTCCCGTTAAACTTCCACCTGAAAGTGTAAATACATCATCTGCAGCATTACCTGTTAAATTAGAAAAGTTAGTGAATATTGATGAGTTTAATGCTCCACTGTTAACAGACGTAACCGCCCATGAATTAACCTGATTATTGGCTAACAAACTATCATTATTATCTGTGCCGCCATCAAGAGTAAATATATTTGCCGTAATATTCGACAAATCCAGACTTTCTATCGAGTCATTATTCCCATCAACACGAATATTTAAATTTAAGTTAACAGCTGAGCCTAAATTAGTTGCAACAGCAAAACTTCCACCGGTTATAAACGACATATTCAGCTGATTAGAAGCAACATAAGCATCAACCTGAATATCACCTGATACCGTATTACCAATTGATAAAGTACCGTCTGTTGTTCCGCTTAAATTTAAAGTCTCAAGTTCATTAGCCGTTAAATTTAAAACACCTGCTCCGCCACCAAGGCCTATTGTTGTTGCGGTAGTAAATGGTTCAATAAAAATATCACCTCCATCACCAAGTAAGGCACTATTCATATGAGTAAAACCAGTTCCCTGAAGATCAAGAGTATCGAGAATAAGTCTGATAAAATTATTATTATTTAATAAAACACCGGGCCCTGTTCCAGAAGCCATAACCAGACCCTGACCTGCATTACGATTTTCAACGGTAATAGAACCTGCTCCTGCATTAACACCCGCACCGTCTGCACCAATGGTAATATCACCCGCAATATTATTTGTTAGTCCAAGCCCATCATCTATTCGTAAAACAACATTTCCGCCCGCAGTAGTCACCGTACTATTATCGGCAAACTGAATAACAGCTGCACCCGCATCTCGATCAGCATCAATCACACCGTCAGCGGCTCTTGAATTCGCAACTGCAGTGAAAGCACCACCATCCGTATTAATATCAGCATTAAGAATAATGCTACGACCTGCCTGTAATGTTATATCACCACCCAGGCCACTTGCGACAGTATTAATATCTGCACCAGCATTTTGAGTAATGTCATTACTGGCCTGAAGAATAACCGCTGTTCCGGAATCGGTTATAGCGGTTATGGTATCAACTGTCAGAGTTAAATCTGTTCCAGGGTTAGTCGCAAAAACGCCATCACCAACTGAACCAGAAGTATTAGTAAATATCTGGAAGAAATTAACAGAACCTGTATTAGAAGCTGAATTCAAAATACCATCATCAGCAAAAGAACCCACAGCCAACTGATCACCTACACCATTAATGGCAACACCAATACCAAACTGATCTGAGTCATCAAGGGTTAACGAAATATCCAGATCATTAACACCGACATAGCCTTCTCCAATCGTACCTCTGAGACTGACGCCATTTAAATCTGCATCGATAAAGTCAAAAAGGTGAGCAGCACCTGTTGCATTACCGGTATTCGCAAAACCATCATCACTAATTGCACCAACTACTAAACGATTACCTGCAGTATTTAATGCAACACTGAAACCAAAGTTATCATTTGCATCGAGTGTTGTAGAAAGGTCAAGATCGTTGACTCCGACATAACCCGCACCAATTGTTCCAACCAGGGCGCCACCCGCAAAATTCACATCAGTAAATGTAAATAAACGAACCGCTCCACTATTTGCGCTTACATTAGCAAAACCACCATCCTGATATGCACCTACAACCAGGCGATCACCCAACCCGTTAAGCGCAACACTCTGACCAAAGAAATCATTATTCTCCAGCTCGGCAGAAAGGTCTATATTATTACCCCCGGTATACCCTTCTCCGATGATACCCGCTAGTGATGGAGCGGTAAAATTTGCATCCGCAAAAGTAAACATAAAGACAGCACCATTGCCGTTACCGGTACGTCCAACACCAGGATCACCAGAACCTGCAACCAGACGATCACCCGCGCTATTTAAACCAACACTGGTTCCAAAGAAGTCATTGTCACCGAGATTAGCGGAAATATCTAAATCATTAGTCGTTAGATAACCTTCACCAATTGTTCCAGACAATATCGCACCCGTAAAATTAGTATCTTCAAACATAAACAGGTGAACAGCACCTAAAGAAACACCGGAATTTCCAAAACCATCGTCTTCATCCGCACCTACCGCCAATCGATCACCTGCCGCATTAAAAGCGACACTTTGACCAAAACCATCTGCATCTAAAACAGCAGATATATCCAGATTATTACCACCGGTATAACCCTCACCAATTATTCCTGATAGTGCGCCACCAGAGAAGATCCCATCTGTAAACGTAAATAAATGTACTGCTCCATTTGCATTATCTATATTATTTAATCCATCATCACCATCTGCACCTACAGCCAGCCGATCACCCGCATCATTTAAAGCAACACTGGTACCAAAGAAATCATTTGTTTCTAGAGCTGAAACAGTTCTTTGCATTGAAAAACCACTCTCATAACCAAGACCAATTGTTCCGGCAAACTCACCCCCACTATAGTTAGCATCAGTAAAAGTGAACATATGAACTGCACCCACTCGATCGCCACTATTATCTATACCACGATCCTGTGATGCTCCAGAAACAAGACGATCTCCGACTCCGTTAAACGCAACACTGGTACCAAAAAGGTCACTGTTATCTAAAGCAGCTGAAATATCTATGTCATTGACACCAACATAACCTTCGCCAATTGTTCCGAATAATGATGCACCATTAAAATTACTATCCAAAAATGTAAATAACTTTATTGCACCAAGACTGGCACCCAGCCCATCAAAACCATTATCACCACTATCACCAACTGCTAAACGATCACCTACTGAATTTAAAGCTAAAGAGCTAACTGAGATTCCTGTGGCACCTAAATCCACACTAGTACCACCGACATAACCTGAGCCAAGTGTTCCACTTATTGCTGCTCCGTTAAAATCACCATCAGCAAAAGTTATCAGATGTATTGCGCCTGCCTGAGAGGTTAAATTATTAAAACCATCGTCACCACCTGCATAAACTATAAGTCGGTCACCTGCTTCATTTAAGGCTAAACTGGAACCGAAGCCATCCGTATCATCAAGAGTGGAAGAAATGTCAAAACTGGAACCACCGGTATAACCTTCACCAATAGATCCTGCATGCACACCACCGGTAAAATTAGTATCTGCAAAAGTAAATAAATGAACCGCTCCTGTAGCGTTACCTATATTTAATGCTCCATCATCAGACGTAGAACCAACAAAAAGACGATCACCCAATCCGTTTAACGCAAGACTTATTCCAAAGCTATCACCGCCATCAATGGTTGATGCGACATCTATATCATTCACACCTACATAATTACGACCTATTCTGCCAGCGAGTGCCGGACTTGAGAAACTGGTATCGGTAAAAGTAATCAGATAAACACCACCTGTAAAAGAACCCTGATCATTTATTGCTCCAACAGCAAGACGATCACCAGCACTATTTAAAGAAACACTGGTAGCAAAGAAATCGGTATCATCTAAATTTGCTGCAAGATTAAGATTATTACCACCGGTATAACCCTCCCCAATCGTACCCACATATGCACCACCAGAGAAATCACCATCAGTAAACGTAAATAACTGCACTGCTCCAATATTATTACCCGCCTCAACAAAACCATTATCATCTGCCGCACCCACAGCAAGACGATCACCTGCCGTATTTAAAGCAACACTGCGACCAAAGAAATCAACATTATTTAAAATACTTTCTGAAAAAAATAAAGGAATATCACCAGCACCTGTATAACCATCACCAATAGTTCCGGAAATTGCACCTCCATTAAAATCGCCATCAGCAAAAGTAAAAAGGCTTACCGCACCTGCAAAAAAGCCAGCATCACCGGCAAAACCTGTATCACCACTTGCGCCTATAGCCAGGCGGTCACCTGCTGAATTAAAAGAAAGACCTGAACCTAAAAAATCACCAACATTATACGTACCTGAGGTATCAAAATTATTCCCCCCTGTATAACCGTTACCAATGATTCCTGTAAGTGCAGGTGTATTAAAATCAACATCTGCAAAACTAATCATATATACGGCACCATGAGCGTTAGACCCATTTGCGACACCATCATCTCTAAATGACCCAATCACAAGGCGATCACCAGTACCATTTAATGACACAGCTGAGCCAAAATTATCATTAGCATCTAATGAGCCAGTTAAATCGAAATCATTCCCTACCACATAACCCGTACCAATTGTTCCCGCTAAAGCTGCACCTGCAAAATTATTATCCGTAAACGTAATAAAATATGCAGCACCTTCATTAGCCAGACTACTTATACCAAAACCATCATCATTTAAGGCACCAACAACCAGTCGATTACCAGCATCATTAAGCCCAACGCTTGATCCAAAATTATCATCTGGATCTAACGAGTTAGTTAAATCCAGATTATTAACCGCACTAAATCCTTGTCCAATAGATCCAACTAATGCTGCTCCGGTAAAATTGGCATCCGCAAATGTAAACAGATGAACCGCACCTTCATTCGTTGTGCCAAATACACCCGAACCATCATCATTAATGGCTCCAACGGCCAATCGATCACCCGCGCTATTTAAGGCTACAGACGATCCAAAATTATCATCCTGGTCGAGTAAATTTGTCAGATCAAGATCATTAGCTCCGACATATGCTTCACCCATCGTTCCGGTTAATACACCACCGGAGAATTCATCATCCGTAAATGTAATTAAGTAAACAGCACCATTTGCACTATCAAGATCACCAAAGCCTGAATCGCCTTTACCACCTACCGCTAACCTGTCACCGACACCATTAAAAGCAACGCTACTTCCAAAGTTATCGTTCAAACTAAGTGTCGAACCTAAATCCAGGTTTTTACCACCGGTAAAACCGTTACCAATTGTTGCTGATAACGCACCACCTGAAAAATTAGTGTCAGTAAAACTAAATAAATATACCGCACCAGAATTTAAATTTGCAAAAATAGCAGGGTTTGTACTGTCATCCCCTGGTGATCCAATGGCAAGTCGATTACCTGCATCATTTAACGCAACACTTTGACCAAAATTATCACTCCCACCAAGAGAGTCCCTGATAAATAAAGGCGAAAAACTTGTAGTACCGGTATAACTCTGCCCGATTATTCCAGCAAGCTGGCCACCATTAAAACTGGTATCTGTGAATGTAAATAGATTTGTTGCACCAATATTACTACCGACATTAAGTAAACCCGCATCTCTAAATGAACCAACTGCAAGTCTGTCTCCGGCATCATTTAAAGCGAGACCTGCTCCAAAACCATCAAAATCATCCAGAGTAAAAGACAGGTCAATATCACCGACAGCAACATAACTTTCACCGATGGTGCCAGTTAATGAAGCAGCAGAAAAATTTGCATCCGTAAAAGTAATTAAATAAGCAGCACCATTATTAGTTCCACTATTACCAAAACCATCATCAAACATCGCGCCTACAATTAAACCATCTCCTGTTGTATTAAATGCCAGGCTTGACCCAAAAGAATCAGCATCATCAAGGTTGAGAGATAAATTCAGATCATTAACCCCTACGTATCCCTCACCTATTATTCCTGTAAGTGAACCGCTAGTGAAATTAACATCTGCAAAAGAAATTAAATAAGCTGCACCAATACTCGAACCACTATTACCAAAACCCGAATCACGTTGTGCGCCTATAACTAAACGATTACCTGTTCCATTTAGTGCAACGCTCTGACCAAACTGATCACTGTTATCCAGATTTGCAACCAGGTTTACATCATTTACCCCTGCATATCCGGAACCGATTGTCCCTGTAAGCAAACCTGTAGAAAAATTACCGTCTGCAAAACTAATTAAGTGAACGGCTCCACTATTAAAGTTACTACCTCCAAAACCATCATCTATAACAGCACCAACCGCAAGTCGATCACCTGCTGCGTTTAATGAGACACTTGTACCAAACTGATCAAAATCATCAAGCGTCAAAGCAAGATCTAAATCTGTCGCACCTGCATAACCTTCACCGATGGTGCCGGTTAAACTACCACCAGAAAAGTTGCCATCAATAAATGAAAACATATACACAGCGCCATTGCCTGAACCAACATTTGCCAGCCCCGAGTCTTCAGGTGCTCCAACGACAAGACGATCACCCAGCGCATTAAGCGCTACACTAGCCCCAAAACTATCAAAATCTTCAAGACTGGCAGATATATCAAGATTATTACCACCTGTATAACCGGATCCAATCGAGCCAACTAACGCACCACCGGAAAAATTAGTATCCGTAAAGCTGAAGAGATGTACGGCACCTACACTTGAACCGGTATTATCAAATCCGGCATCACCCGTTGCGCCAACAGCTAATCGAGTTCCAGCATCATTAAGAGCAACACTCGCCCCGAACTGGTCGCTATCGTCCAGAACATTACCGCTGACATCCAGAATATTATTGTAATTAAAACCCAGAATAAGCGCGTATTGCGTACTGCTACTATTGGTCGTATCTATATTTATATTTTTTGGATCTAGCAATACAGTCGCTCCGGAACCTTTAGGACCAGCAGCTGCCTGACCCGCAAAAGCTAAAGTATCGCCAGAGGATATTTCTATGAAACCACCGGCTCCGCCTTCACCGGGTACTGCACTGATATCAGCATAAACAGCCGTTTTCTGATCAGACCAGAGAATAATATTACCGCCACTGGAACCATCATCAATTCCATCTGCCCGAATTACCGAGCCATCATTAATAGCGAGTATTTGCGCATTGGCTAATTCATCTTCTTGAAGGTTTTTACCCCCCTGGAATTCACCACCTACCCGTATACGACCACCCGAACTTGTACCTGAAACATCTAACGTTGCTGAAAGTAATTTTGTCGCAGGTGCACTTATATCGATTGAACCGCCTGAGCCTGCAGACCCTGTTGCTATATAATGCCCGGAACTACTGATCTGCTCTCCAGCAGTATGCGTAATGTCACCACCCTGCGCACCGGAAACATCGATTACCGATCCATTAATTTCCTGATTCTGACCTGCACCATAAATATTAACGCTTCCTCCTTTACCTGTTGTTCCACGTGCACTAATCTTTTCAGCCAGTGAAACGACTCCCGCATTAATGTTAATTCCACCGCCACTAGCACCATCAGCATGAATATTTCCACCTAAAGCAACGAAACCATCAGACTGAATAGAAATATTTCCACCTTCATTAATGCCATCAGCATCAATTTCTCCAATTAAAGTTAACTGTTTGGCTTCTATATTTATATCTCCACCTTTTACACCGTTTGCACTGATCAATGAACTTTCATCAAGCTCAATTTTATCACTTGCAAAAAGTACAACACGGCCCTGACTATCAAGTGAGAGACCATCTACATTTATATTTCCAGAATTTTTTATACTTCCAGCAAAAATACTTGCACTACCACCATTAGTTAATAGTTCACCTATATTTATTACCTGGTTTTCTGGAGCCTGAATTTCAAAACTGATATTAGGATCACTAAGTGCTGACAATGTAATACTTTGACCTGCTGCGAGAGTAATATCCCCGCCTTCAGTCTGTAAAATATTTTCATTTTTCACATTAGGTGCAATTAGTACAATTTCACCTGTACCCGTAGTATGAATAAAACCCTGATTAATTATTTCAGATAAATTTCCAGCATCTTCAAAGTGAAAATTACCTTTTAAAAAATCCTGATCTGTAATATTTAAAGTTGATGCGATGAAACCAGCCGTATCAATAGTAGCACCAGCGCCTACTAGTATTCCATTAGGGTTAATAACAAAAACCTGGCCGTTAGAGCTTAATGTGCCATATATATCACTTGGGTCTGCACCTCTAACTCTATTTAAAACTGAACTGGCACTGTTAACCTGAGAAAAGTGGGTAGTTTGACCAGCATCAATATTAAACTGATTCCAGTTAATAACTGTATTGGGAGAATTTGTGATATTGAGATTACTGGTTCCAAGACCATTAAAACTAGCAGCACCTTCTACAACAACCGGTAATTGTGGATTAGCGATTAGAGCTGGAATTTGAAATGTAACTGCCACTATAAAAGCAAGTTTTAATTTATTATATTGACTAGTATTTTTAATTTGATGTTTATCCATAATATATCACTTCATCATTTATTTTCACCGTTAGAACTGAATAAAACTTAACTAACGCCTACATTTAAAAATTATCTAACTTCACATTTTTCAAACTCTTTAAATCCATCATCCTGATTTATAAAGTCAAGAAAATTAACAAATTTATCATCAAACTTATCTGGTGCGGGTATAACATCATTGGTATGGAAAGAAGGTTGATTTGAAAGACGCTTAATGCCATCTTTTGTTGTTACTTTAATTGCTTCACCAGCACCGATAACTTTTATATTCCCCTTATTATCAGCCACCTCTAAAAAACCATCATATAAACTGACGTATAAACCCGGAACATGTGTTTCGACTTCATAAACATCTGATCCAAATAATTCATCATGATCAATTTTTATTTCATCAGGTCTTGGTGCTTTTATTTTATCTGCTTTGGAAGGCAATAATTTAGCAGCTGATTGTTTACTGGCTATATAGAACTGTTGGCCTTCTTTAATAAGTTTCTCTCCTCTGTCCAGATCAAGTGCAACTTTTCCTTTCCAGACATTAACTTTCATACCACCTTTACCATTTACTGCATTACGACATAAACCATCACACATCATGTCAAATCCAGTACCACGAATACCGATGGTCACTGTCATGGCAGAATATTTAACTTTGCTGCGGTTAGATTTAGCAATTAAACCGGTTAAAGCTCTTAATCCACCACGTACAAGCTCTATAACTGACTTATTAACAACTGGTTTTTCCGCCTGATAATTAAATTCACGTATATAAAATTCACTATTTCGTGTAAGTGTAATTCGAGATTTATCGGAAAACGCCAGAACAGCATAACCATTTACACTTGATACTATACGATCACTTTCATAAAGAGGTGAACCGGAACTGAGTGATCTGCTTTTATCCTTCTTATACTGAGCAGTTAAACTACCCCTGATAAATGCGACTCGACCAACAAGTTTTTTATCTGTTAAAGAGGCTGATGCCTGTTGAGCATTGGAAGAATCAACACACCGCCCTTCACATAAACGCGCATCAAATTCAGTACCTCTTATCCCAATAGTCGCAACAGTTGTTCTAATCTTATAACTTTTATTCGTTAATTTTCCAATAGCACCGGTTACTGACCTTAAACCACCTTTTAATAAATGTAGCAGTACATTTGCAGAACCACTATTCTGACTAACATTTGTTGTTTTCTGATTTATCTGTTTCTTCGGGGTATACTCATATTTATCAAGTTTTAAACGAGTATTAGGACGTAACGTCATCTTAGTGCCATCAATCATTTCAATCATGGCAAAACTTTTTTTATTAATATTAATAACATCACTCTGATATAAATTTGCATTACGAGCAAGGATACGTACCTTATCTGTTTGATCCTGTAATGTTGCCTGCGCGGCTGTAGCAACACCTCGCACATACACAACTTTTCCCACACTATCACCAGCCGCCTTTAGTTCAGATGACAAAAGAAGCAAAGGTGCAAACACTACAAGTAGTATTATCAGATTAAATAAATTGATTTTAAAATATTCCATAATTAAATATTAATCCTGATCAATTACAACCATCACAAAAACTCTCAGGCAGCTTTTCGACACATTGCTATTTTATTGAGAAAATCCATTGCACTGTCAGATTCTTCCAGATGCGTTATCTCTGTTACTACTTGCATATGATCATCATACTCATGAACGAGTTTATTCATATTATTTCTAACTTTAGACTCGACTTCTTTCGCCTGTTTAGAATCAGTTTTAACCGTCGCCATAATATAGTTATTATTTCCCCAGTGACCTGCCATATCACTACGTCGGATATTACTTTTAACAATTTCAGATATATCATGTTTTAGTTTTTCAATATCAGATTCAGGCTGATTCTGTAAAAACGCACTAAAACCTTCTATTTCTAAGAAGACGACTGATAATTCAGTTTTAAAGCGCTGAAACTGATTAACTTCATGCTCAAGAAATTTAATTGCTGCTGCCTGAGTATATAAACCTGTTTCTTCATCTATTACAGTTGAAGTTTTAAGCGCATACTCTGCATCTTCACGTTGAACTTTTTCAATTTTCAAAAGATCTTCTATATACTCAGATTTATACTGGTACAAACCAATAAGATAGGCTGATATTGTTGTTATAAAAACAATTGCCAAACGATAATAAAGATCACTCATATGCGGCATAAAAAGACTGGTAATATAATCATTATAAAAAAGCAAATAATCATATACAGATGCAATCACCCAGAAAGTCAGACCGACCACCAGACCAATTAATGTAATTTTTATATTGAATAATTTTCTTTTTTCATTTTTCATAACTAAAACCTGTATAAAAAGCTGACATGAGCTTTAATATCTCCTTTCTCAATTTCAGACGTTGTACCTAAGAGGGCATCTTCCAGTGCATAACCCGCATCCAGTTTTAATGACATCATTCTTTCATTGTTCCAGCGTAAACCAAAACCCACACTCGAAATATCAGTTGAATCTTCGCCACCAGCTTGAACATCATTTAGTTCTACTTTTGCATAATCTGTAAACGCCAGTAACTTAATATGATAATCAGTTAGTGGTTGAGATATAAATTCCAGACTAATTTCATTTCCCGTATCACCAAGAACGCTTCGCTCTTCATAAGCACGTACCGAATTTGACCCGCCTACTCCAAACTGTTCTCCAGATATAAGAACATCAGATGTTTGCTGCCCTTTAAACTTTGTAATAAATAAACTGCTATTAGAAAAACGACGTGAATAATTCATTGCATAATGAAGTGCTGACCAGTCTGAGGTAGCTCCCGTACGAACTGCAGCATAATCAGAATCTTCATTGTTACTACCGACAGAAACATTCGATTCATAATCAATGTGAAATCCAAAGCCATCGACTGGATACGTGAAAGCCGCATCATAAGCCAGCTTAACGGGTGACGAAGTAACATCAGTTCCGATAGGTGAACCAGCCTGAGTAATTTCATTATCATATAGTTTATGATTTAAACTAAAATCAATACTGTGACGATAATTTTCACTCCTGGGTAATGGGCGTGAATAAGATAACGCTATAACATTACCGCTACCCTTTACCTCTATATTATTTGCAACTGATCCAGATTCAACTGATGACGCCGATAAGAAAAGGCCCAGAGATGCACCATGGCCATACACTGGTAACTGGTAATTAAGACCAAACTGGTTAATATCACTTGGTTCTTCTGGTGAAGTTGTGTAAGTCACAGTCATGCTGTGATCCTTATCAAATAGATTATTATTCTGATAACCTAGTGACAGTCGCGACAATGCAGTTTCCTGTGTTCCCGCGTTACTTAGCAAAACAAAATAACTCTGAGGATTCACATCTCTTACATTTAATACAGCTGTCAGGGTTTCAGGTTTTTCACCAGCTTTAAACGAGAGTGTAGTTTCTTTAGCCGGGTTAGAATTAGCAAGCACCAGACTGGAAGAGAGAGCATTTAACTCTGGTACACTACCAGGTAAAAGCGATGGTAAGCTAGTTCGAATATTTTCATCTGAAAAAAACTTATTTCCTTCTACAATAGCTTCAGTCACTTTAAATGCACTGAATTTAAGTTTGATTATTCCATTTTCTAAAGTCTGCGCAGGTAAAGTAACTCTATAAAAAGTATAGCCCTGTTGTATTAGTTTATCTTCCAGTGTTTTCCTGGCTTCATATAATCCTTCCAGGCCACTATGCTTACCTATAAAAGGCTCTAATACCTTAATAGCCTCATCACCTAGAGGGTTATCACCTTCAATAGAAAAACCACTAACAGAAAATGTCAGCACATCCTCAGCGAGCGCTGAAGTTAGAAAGGCATAAAACAATGTAACAGCAAAAAACGCTGATATTAGAAAATTATTATATAAAAAATCAGGGCGTACAAATCTTTTACAGCTTATATTATGCAGTACCACATAAAATCCTTTTATTACTTTTTTATCATTTATCCTACATTAGTAACCCTATTCCTTATATAGGTCAATAATTTTATAAAAAACTTGATAAATGGTGAAAATCTGAGACTTACATTTTCTAGTTAATTAAAATATTAGTTATATAAAATCAACAAGATAGAAAGCTATTTAAAATTTAATTTTAACTAGTTATTATTCTTAGGCTGTTTAAAAAAATAAATGTAATAACTGATAAATAATACTATTCCAGCCAGTTTACTTTAGGATATTTTTTAATATTGAATGAATCTTAAGCATTCCTTTATCTACAATCTCCAACATTTCTTTATGGTCAATTTTTTTTGTACCCGCGCATCCTGCAGCCCAGTTAACTGATAATGCACAACAGGCATATTCCAGCTCTATCTCCCTCGCAAGAGAAGCCTCTGGCATACCTGTCATACCAACTATATCTGAACCATCAATCCTGAGTTTATTTATCTCTGCAGCTGTTTCAAGCCTTGGCCCCTGAGTTGCTGCATATGTACCGCCATCTATCGCATTATCAGATGCCAATAACAAACGACTACGAAGATCTTCTGTATAGGGCTCAGTAAAATCAATATGGGTTACCTGATCAAGCTCATCTTCAAAATAAGTATGTTTACGACTATAGGTATAATCAATAATCTGATCTGGAATCACGATAGTTTCAGGAGACATTTTTTCTGTAATCCCACCTACAGCAGCGACACCAATAACTTGTTTAACCCCACATTCTTTTAGTGCCCATAAATTTGCTCTGTAATTAACTTTATGTGGCGGTATATTATGCTGTAAACCATGGCGGGCTAAAAATATAAGCGTTTTATTTTTATATCGGCTTAGTATTAACTCAGATGATGGATCACCCCATCTGGTAACAAGTTTTCTACGTTCAAGCTCTTCAAAATCATCCAACTGATACAAACCTGTACCACCTATAATTGCTATGTCTGCTTCAAAGTTATTTTTCATCATTACTCACTGCATAGATGGCATTTAAATTTCGATGATAACCTTTATAATCCATACCAAAGCCAAAGACATATCGATCCTCTACTCTCATCCCGATAAAATCACTTTTAATCAAAGATTTTGGACGCGGATGATTTTTTTCAACAAGAACAGCAGAATATACATGATCTGCATTTTCAGACTTACAAAACTCAACAACAGCCTGAAGAGTATGACCTTCATCAAAAATATCATCGATAACTAACAGGGTTCTATTTTTTAATTCAAGCTGAGGCTTTACTTTCCACTGTAAATCACTACCTGTTGTTTTATCCCGATAACGGGTTGCATGTAAATAATCTAATTCAACAGGAAAATTTAATCGTGTTATTAACTGACCGCTTAAGATAAGACCGCCATTCATAATAGGTAACACGATAACCGGTTGGGGTGTATTTATAAGACTGGTATTAATTTTCTGCGCGAGTTCATCAATCGATTGCTGTATTTGATCAGCAGTATATATTAATTCTGCACTTTCTAAAATCTGTTTAGCTTTGCCATAATTTTTCATATCAATACGTAAATGTAACGACACTGTCATCCATTGATTCATTAATAATATAAGCACCACCTACCGTTTCATCAATTTCAGGAATAATATCATCACCCCAGAATTTCAATGCCGGTGTACAGACTTTAAATACAACGCCTGCCGATTTTGCCTGTTTAATATGATCATAAACACTTTTGCTATCTTCTTCTTTTAACACCAGCCTTTCTGCTTCACCAATCATTGCCAGTTGGCCTGCCTGTCCAGTAAACAAAACTTCAACATCATATTCCATTGCTGCAGCAACTGTCGCCTGCAGTAAAGGTGGCAAAATTTCTGCCGGTCGTGTTGTATCGACATTAGCAATAACGACAAGTAATTTATCGGCCATTTTCAGGCGCTCCTATTGGTTGCATGGTTTGTAAATGCAAGGTAGATGTTGGGAATGCAAACTCGGCACCATTTTTTTCTATAATCTCAACAATTTTTAATAATACGTCCTGTTTAATTTCATGAAACTGAATCCAGTCAGTTGTTTTAGTAAAAGTATATATAAAGAAATCTAGCGATGAAGCTGCAAAACTATTGAAATTTACAATCAAAGTCTGCTCATTATCAATATCAGGATGATTTTTTAACATGGTTTTTACCTGTTCAATTATAACAGCCATCTTACTAACATCATCATAACGAATACCCATTGTCTCTTTTATTCGTCGATTGGTCATTCGTGACGGGTTTTCTACTGAAATATTATTAAAAATAGAGTTCGGCACATAAAGTGGGCGTTTATCAAATGTACGAATACGCGTTAAACGCCAACCGATATTTTCAACGGTACCTTCTATTGATTTATCATCTGACCTAATCCAGTCACCAACCTTAAACGGGCGATCCAGATAGATCATTAAACCGCCAAAGAAATTTGCCAGTAAATCTTTCGCGGCAAAACCGATGGCTATACCACCGACACCACCAAAAGCTAGAATACCGGAAATACTATAACCGAGTGTTTGCAGCATAATCAGGCCACCGGTTATAAAAACTGATATTCGAACCAGTTTACCTATAGCCTGAACCGTATGTGTATCAAAATCATGCTCACCACTTTTCTGCTGATTCTGAATTAATATAGCTTCTGTGCCTTTTATAATTTGCAGTATAAAAAACACCAGAATAGACACAACACCAACGTCTCTAATGGGATCTATTGCACTAAAAATTAATGCATCATTCTGATTTTTGACAATTTCTGCTGCAAATAAAATACCTAACAACCAGATAAGATAACTTAGTGGGCGCCCTGCCGCACCGATCAACAAATCATCCCATGGATTTTTAGTTGAAGTTAATTTATTATGCAGCTGATTAAAAATACGTTTTTGAAAAAAGCTAATAATTAGTGTGACAAATACGATAATGAAAACCTGACTTATCCAGATCGAGTCTTTATCTATATTTAACTGACTTAATAATTGTTGTATATATTCCATAACTACCGATTTAATATTTCACTTTCTAAATTTGTGTATTAAAGCAACTAAACATCTAACTCAAGATTAGGTCCGTCGCCAAGTTGTTTTATTTTTTCAACCACTGTTTTCCATTGTGTTGAAGCCATTAATTCCTTTCTGCTTATATCTCCCCTGCCGTGCATTCTAATTAAACGCATTTGAGAAGCAGGATTAGAGTAATTTTCAAGCGACTCTAACACCTGTTGCGCTGCTTCGGAATGATTACAGACCAGAACCATATCGCAGCCAGCGTTTAATGCTCTGTCTGCACGTGCGGCGAAATCACCGACTACACCCGCGGCTTCCATGCTCAGGTCATCACTAAAAATAACACCTTGAAAATTTAATCTCTGACGTAGAATTTCCTGTAACCAGATATGTGAATAACCAGCCGGTTTATCATCAATAGCCGGGTAAACAACATGAGCCGGCATAACGGCTGCCAGCCCATAATTAATCATTCTTTCAAAAGGAATGACGTCTTCCATCATAATATCATTCAAAGATCGCTTATCAACAGGATGCGCCGTGTGTGAATCTTCTTTAACTGAACCATGCCCGGGAAAATGTTTACCTGTCGCTTCCATACCGGCCTTATGCATACCCTGCATATATTCATGTGCTAATTCAGCAATAATTTCAGGCCTGGAATGATACGCCCGATCACCAATAACACCACTTAAACCAATACCAATATCCAGTACCGGTGCGAAACTCATATCTATACCCACTGCACGACATTCTGCAGCCATTAACCAGCCGCAGTCACGAGCCAGTTGTTTTGCCTGTTTTTTATCATCCGCATACTGCTTACCATAAACAGCTGCTGGCGGGATATGCGTAAAGCCTTCACGAAAGCGTTGCACACGACCACCTTCATGATCTACGGCAACCAGTAAATGAGGCGTGCGTAATGCATGAATTTCCTGCACCAGGGCAGCAATCTGTTCAGGTGTTTCATAATTACGGGTAAACAGAATAACACCACCGGTTTGCGGGTGGAGCATCATCTCACGTTCTTCCGGGGTAATGAATGTTCCGACAAGGTCAAGCATGACCGGGCCAAGTGACATTTAGATTTCCTTAAACATTATTTTTATGGGTTAAATTATACAGCAATGATAGAAGACCGGCTTCAGGAATAGGCTTTTAAACAGTTAATACCACAAAAAGCCAGAACGGTTTCAAGGTGGCGATCAAATTCAATAAACTCATGCCCTCCGCCCTCTTCAACAATTGAGGGTACTGCAGCATATTTCTCCAGCGCCTGATTGTAATCCAGCACTTCATCGCCTGTTTGAACCATCAGTAAGTAACGGTCAGGCTTGGTTATTTCCTTAACTCTATATTTTTTAAGCTGTTCAACGTGCTCCATCGTCAGCATATATTCTTCACCAGTATAGATATTACGATTAAAACCCAGGTAATCCTCAAATAATTCGTAAGGTTTCACGGCAGGGTTAATCAGTACAACTCTGCTATCAAATTTTTCAGCCAGCCAGGTTGCATAATACCCACCCAGAGAACTGCCGATAAAACATAGTGGACGCATAGCATTATGTTGCTGATATTTTTGAACAATCTTAAGTAACTGATCAGTGGCAACAGCCGGATCAAATGACAACGCCGGAATTTCCAGTATATCGGGCATATTTATTTTATCCGCGCAGGATTTAAGCAGACTTGCTTTATAAGACTCTGGAGAACTATTAAATCCGTGAATATAGATCAGCATAACTACTTCTGTATTAATAAGTCATTTACTACGGCCCTTTTCCCTATGAATTTAAAACCATAGGTTAACTTCGAGTATATAAGATAATTTTTAATTGTCTGTAGTAACGCACTGATTTTTTACTATTAAATGTGAATAAAGTGAAAATTAAGCGTTTTTTTCGATTAAACAAACTGAATGCACTGCAATACCTTCTTCTTTGCCAATAAAACCCAGTTTTTCCGTTGTCGTTGCTTTTACATTAACCTGAGATATATCAGCTTCAAGGTCCGTCGCCAAATTTGCTCTCATTGTTTCAATGAAGGGTGAAATTTTAGGTGCCTGAGCAATAATAGTTACATCAATATTAGATAAATTAAAGCCATCTTTAATTACAAGTTCATACACCTTCTTTAGTAAATCACGACTATTAACACCTTTATAGGCACTATCTGTATCTGGGAAATGATGCCCTATATCTCCCTGAGCTATCGCCCCAAGTAATGCATCACAAACAGCGTGAATAAGCACATCACCATCAGAGTGAGCTTTAAACTGTTTCTGGTAAGGTATTTTTACCCCCGCGAGAATAACAAACTCTCCGGGCTCAAATGCATGCACATCATATCCGTGACCGATTCTTATCATAATGACCTCATCTACTCGGTGTGAGCTCCATAAAGCTGCTTATACACACCATCACGCTGTACCATTTCTTCATGAATACCCTCATCAATAACCTGGCCATCTTCAAAAACATAAACTCTGTCTGCCTGTTTAACTGCACTTAAACGATGTGCAATAATCAGTGTAGTACGATTTTTTAAAAATTCGTGCATTGCCGTATGCAATTTAGATTCGGTTTCTGTATCCAGAGCTGAAGTCGCTTCATCTAAAATCACAATCTTAGGCTGAGATAAAACCAGACGTGCAACTGCAATACGTTGACGCTGCCCACCGGATAACCTCACACCATTTCGACCCACAATCGTATCTAGTTTATCAGGCAAATCCTCAATGGTTTTTCTTAACTGAGCCACATCAAGCGCATCCCATAAATCTTCATCTTTATATTCCCTACCCAGACTTATGTTATTACGAACTGTTTCATTAAATAATGCAGGATGCTGTAATACAGTTGCTACATTTTCACGTACTACATCTAATCCTATTTCAGTAACATCAACACCACCAAAATATAACTGGCCTTCAGAGGGTGTATACATTCCCAGCAGTATCTGTACAAGCGTCGACTTGCCTCCACCACTGGCGCCGACTATAGCCACCTTTTCACCTGCTTTAATATCTAAGGACAAACCATTTAATATCGGTTCACCCTGCGTATAACTAAAATGAAGATTTTCAACATGTAAACCAGTGCTTTCATTATTTTCAAATGGATTACTTACATGTTTGTACTGAGGTTCAGTATTAAGATCTAATAAATTATTTAACCGTCCTATCGCTGCATTAGCTGAATAGTAGCTATATTGCATACTTAGAATTTCCTGAACGGGTGCCATCATAAACCACAGATATGCATATACAGCAAACATCTGACCAATAGAGAGATCAGAAAAAATAACCATCAACATGCTAACTGCACGAAACACTTCAAAGCCCATCAGAAAAATAAAAAATGAAACTCTATTTGCCGCATCACTTTTCCAGCTAAAAGAAGATGAATGGGTTTTAATGCCACGGGCTTTATCAACTACCCGCTGAATGTAATGTCGCTCTCTATTAGCCGCCCTGATCTGATGGATACCATCTAGTGTTTCACTCAATGACTGCTGAAACAGTTCAAAAGCTGAATTTTCACGGCGCTTTAAATGTTTTACCTTGCGGCCTAAGACAGTTGTAAAATAAATAACGACCGGATTCATAATCAAAATAAACAATGCCAGCTGCCAGTGAATCCATAAAAGGATTACCGCGACACCGACAATTGACAATGCCGCCACTACAAACTTGCTCAACGCACTACCAATAAAATTATCAATAGCCTCAACATCAGTTACCAGATGGGAGGCAACCGTGCCACTGCCCAGGGCTTCATACTCAGACATAGAAACAAACTGAAGTTTTGTTAATAATTTAAGTCTGATTTGATAGGTAATTTCTTTAGCAATCTGGGTAAACTTGAAAGTCTGCCACACCGCTAGCATCATTGCTGATAAACGTAGCGTAATAGTCAGAAACATAATCATGACGATATAAAAAGCCGGACCCCACCAGTTTTCAGGAAATAACGCATTCATACCCGCTATCAGGAAACCCGGCTTTTCTAATAAGACTTCATCAACAAGAAGTGGCATTAACATGGGTACAGGCGCACTTAAAACCGCTGCAAAGATGGCGATTAGATTTGCCTGCCACAAGCTGCGTTTATTTGATTTTGCTACTTTTAATATTTGAGACCAGCTAATACGGTCTGTTAGACTTTGTTCACTCATAAATGAATATTACAGCATCGTTCTATAGTAAGTATGATTTTTATCAATTCACAGAATTGAGCAGCGAAACAGCCAAATTAGCAAACGAAGACATGAATATATTTAAGTCAAACATAACTAACGACAGTGAAACACACATATTTGTTATAAAAAACACTCATATCTGACCTGAAGACTTCAGATCCAGATAAGTATTAGTTAACGACAGGGCCAGGTCCTGTGGCAAGACATCAAGCGTATTGATACCACTGTTTCTTAACTGCTTTACCAGTAAGTTACGCTTAGACTGATATGCATGAGTTGACGCTACAGTCAGTGCATCCTGCAAATTAACAACCGGTTGCTCCAGTCGATCTACTACTGCCTGCTCCTGTAAACTGGCCACAACGACTTTATGATATTTTTTAAGTAAATGCACAGCTGCTTTTAAATCATCACAGTCGTCATCACGCAAATTCGTAAGAATTAATACCAGAGAGCGCTTGCGTTGTCGCATAATTAAATCACGCGCACCTGATGAATAATCCGGCGCGGCAGAACCGGGCTGTAAGTCAAAAACACCATTTAGTAGCGAATTAATGTTTGCCACACCTTTAACTGGTTTAACCCAGCGATGCTCATCATGACTAAAAGTAGATACACCTATTGAATCTCCCTGCCTTAATGCAACATAAGACAACAATAAGAGAGCATTCAAACTATAATCAAAATGCGATAGATCCCCATCCTGAGCCAGCATACGATGTCCACAGTCCATCATAACGATTATTTGCTGATCCCTTTCATCCTGATACTCCCGGGCAATCATTTTTCTCATGCGGGAAGATGCCTTCCAGTCTACTTGTTTTATGCTATCACCATCTCTAAATTCACGAAGCTGATGAAAATCCATACCCTGCCCACGTCGCCGATGTTTTAAGATACCCATCATGCTCAAATGGTTTTCAGTTGCCAGCAACGCATATTCAATTACCGGTGCATAGTTTGGATATACACGTACGTCGTTACTCACTGGTAATGGGTGTTTATATTGCCAAAGCGAAAATGGTGACAGAATAAGACACTCTATCTGAGTAAATTTAAACAAACCCCGTTTTAACGGTTTTAAATAATAGGTTAACTGCGCAACTTCATTTACATCCAGAAGCAGACGTCGAGGCAGGCCTTTGACCTCAGATTGCTCGGGAAAATGATCATAAACATCAATAATTATATTTCTGTTAGCAGAATTTTTTACATTCAGCCTTACCTCTTTCATTACCCCTACTGGCAGTGAATTTGATATCGTTCTTTCTATTATTGGTGCAGGTATTTTATAAACCTGAAACAAATCAAATATAGAAAACAAAAGTAAACCCATAACAGAAATAAACCAGAACATTTCAATTTCTGGCCAGATACTTGAAATTAACCCAAGTAACGCTAAAGCAACAGCTAATTGCATAAGACGAAGGGCTGGTTTGAATTTAATTTTTTTCATGTATGACAAATAAAGTGTATTAGCATTACTTACGTGGTGCAGAAACTTTTTCTAACAATGCAGTAATCACTCTATCGGAATCCATTCCTTCAAGTTCCATCTCAGGAGACAAAATCACACGATGTCTTAGTACCGGTAAAGCAACATGTTTTACATCATCCGGAGTAACAAAATCACGACCCTGCATTAATGCATAAGCGCGTGCACAACGCACAATAGCAATTCCTCCTCTGGGCCCGGCTCCATTTGATATACCTGGCCAGTCACGGGTTTTTCTTGTAATTTCTACAGCATAATTTGAAACTGCTTCATCAACTGATACATCCGATGCCTGCCTCTGTAAACGAACAATATCTTCAGGGTTAAACTGTTGTGCAACATCATTAATTGAAAACTGATCTCCTACCTGATTGGTTGTTACTGCTTTTACCATTCGATGCTCTTCATCCGAATCAGAGTAATCGATTTTTATTTTTATAATAAAACGGTCAAGCTGTGCTTCCGGTAATGGATAAGTTCCTTCCTGTTCAATTGGGTTCTGAGTTGCCATTACCATATAAGGCTCCGGCACCGGCATCGCTTTACCTTCAAGCGTTACCTGATGTTCCTGCATCACTTCTAATAAGGCAGACTGGGTCTTAGCCGGTGCGCGATTTATTTCATCCGCAAGTAACAGATTAGTAAAAACAGGACCTCGACGCACTCGAAACTTGTTTGCTTCATTATCAAACATAATATGCCCTGTAATGTCACTGGGCATTAGGTCAGGTGTAAACTGTATTCGAGAGAATTGACCATTAATCGATTTTGCTAACAACCTGACCAGTAGTGTTTTCCCTAAGCCGGGAACGCCTTCAACTAATACGTGACCTGCAGCAATCAATGCTATCATCACCTGATCAACAACATCCTCCTGACCTATAAACACATTGTTAATCTGCTGCTTTAATTGTTGAATAAGCTGCGAATCAGCTGAAGAAGCATTATTTAATGGCTCTAATTCATTCTGTTTATTTTCAGGGTTATCGTCCAGACTCATAAACTTTTCCTCAATTTTTCAAGTATCTTAATCTTATTTATAAAATCATTAACTGTTTCAATTTCAGTATCAAACAACGCTTTTTCAATTGACGCTGATTCTAGTTTGCTAATTTCAGTAAAATGTAAAACCTGACTCTGTTTACTTAAATCAGACCATTCAGGATATTTAAGCTTTACCTGAAGACTCAACTGTTTGCGAACCTCTGATATAAGCTGATAATAGTGCCCTTCACGCCAGTGATAATTACCAGAAGCGGTAAGATGATTTAAAAACTGCCTTCTAACAGGCTGATGTATATTTATTAATGGCCCAAAACGTGGAATCAACATCCATAAAACAATAACACCAAGTGCAAAAAGAGATAATACTAATGGTTTCGCATTTTCCCACAACCATTGCATAAGTGACATCTGGTCCTCATAAAGCGAATAATAAAAAATTCCCGCCTCACCTGAGAACAACTGATCATTGGTTAATGAAAATAAAAATGCTGCATGATCATATTCGACAATATACTCATTTCTAAATATTCTCATATCAGACAGTAATGTAAGCCTGCCATTACCTACTTTGACCTGTATAGCATGTACCCTGTCCTCATCTTCAATAGACCAGATAATTTCAGAATCAAATTCCGATGTACTGGATACAACCAGATAATCGTCAAAATCTATATGCCAGAAATCATCTTCATCACTTATTGCTATATCAACCGGCTCATCGTCCTGTGTGGAATCTTCATTGAGAGATTGACGTTCTAAATATAAGCCCAGTTTTTCCAGGATATGATCACGTCGACTCGATTCATTTTCCGTATCCGGTTGTCCTGTAATAATTAAATGCCCGCCTCTTTCAACCCATTCGAGCATTTCTTCGGATCGACGGGTATCAAATGCAAGACGCACACTGGGTATAAGCAATGTATCATTGATATTTAACCGGGTTTGTTTGCTGCTGAATAATTTAATTTTTTCAGCTTTCTGCCCCATACGTAAAAGAAAAAACTCTGCCGCCAGGTAAGCGTTTGTTTTTGCTTCTCCCTGATAACCCTTATCTTCTTCTACAATACGATACTCAAGTTTTGTATAGAGCCATCCCGCAATACCTATAACCAATAATGTTAAAACCACATATAACAACGTATCTGAAGTATTTTTATTTGATGTTAAGGCCATTAACTGACCTCCTTATTAACGGAAAAATACTGATTCCAGTCATTGCATATTTCTGAAAAAACATGGTCATGCGGAAAACGATGAGCATAAGCGATACTGACCCACTCGTTAGTTAGCCTTGTGAATCTTTCTATACGTTCTTCAACAAAAGCAGAATCAGTCGCATGAATTTCAACTTCAGCACCTGACCGACTATTTAGCTGTAACTGACGAATACAATCCTGTTCAGTTGCTCCGGGTGGTAATTCAAATCGGTATTGTTTAAATAACACAGATAATGAACCGCGATACAATAAACTGACTGCTTCACGATACTTATTTTGCTGCCACAACTGCTGCGCTACTTTTTCAATGTCATCAGGTAAGCTTTCTTTTCTTATATCCAGACCAAATAACGTTTCAGGTAACACCTGCTCATCTTTCTGCAAACCATTACCCTGTATCAAGTTCAACCAGTACTCTCGATATCGATAAAGATAAAAAATAATTAATACAGGCACCAACCAGAGAGCGGCCTCAATAATCATACTGATAAAACGCACAGCATCACTTAACCAGCCAAGATCAGGGTCAACATCAATATCCTCTTGCTTTTCAGTCTCTTCAAAACTCCATATTTTTTCTTCTTTAATATCAGTAAAAGGCTCATTGGAAATTATATCGTTTATAATTGATTTAGATTCTTCAATTTCTTTTCGCTCACTGAAAACGGCAGGTCGCTTGTCGACTTTATCAGTTGAATCAACTTCATCTGCTAACGCGTGATTCAGCATGAACACACACATTAGAACAAATAAGTTCAGCCCCTTAGTCACGCGCATTACCCGTATCAATTACTTGCTGATCAATTTCATTTCTATCCCTGCCTTTATAAGACTGAAAATGAGGATCATTGAGACGTTGAGCAAGTTTTTTAAAGTCCAGCTCTATATCCCACCCTTCTAGTTGCGTTCTTCGATTAAGATAAAGCATAAAACCTGAAGCCACATAAAAGGGCTCCAGTATAAAAAGCGTAATCGCATATAAAATTGAACCAATCACAAACCAGAGAGTTTGATCATTTGAATCTTCAACTATTGAATTGAAATATTCTACGGTTGTATCGGGTGCAATAAAAAACAAAAGAACATAAAGTGTCATTAAAACAACATATTCAAAATGCACACCAATAATCGTCAACCCCATTGAATGAGACCCTGCAACTCGATGTAAAGACTCAAGTCGTTTTTTTCGTTTACTACCTGTCAAACCTTCAAGTAAATTAACCGGCATATTAAAGGATCTGGATGGGGATAAACGCCAGAAAAAAAATGTCGTCCGTAAACCGGTTTTTAACCACTCCCCCATTGATGAATACACATCAGATGCGCTCAGGTATTCACCAAAAATACCACGACTTATAATATGTAAAATCATACTTTCATAAACCGGTTTAATTAACCAGAGAAAGATACTGCCAAAATACCAGTAACCCTGATATTCAGCAAAAATGACGAAGCATAAAACACCGGACATTAATATTAGCCATGGAAACAAAATAACCGGCCACAATTTACGCATGACCATAACACCCAGATCCATGGCTTCCCACGGTGAACGCTGCCTTAATGTTATAATTATTTTATCTAATTGCACGCTGACGTCCCACAAAGATAAAATACACAAAAAGTAACAACCAGTTTATAACACCTACCACATACTTGAGCATTGACGGAAGATCAGACATAGATGACCAGTACGCTTCTATAAAGGCTGCGATAATAAACATACTCGCTACACCGTACATCATAAACACCGCTTCACGTGCATTATCAATTAATGATCGTATACGACTTTTTCTACCTGGACTTATTATTGAAAATCCCAGCTTAAACCCGGCTGCACCGGATAAAACAATAGCCGACAATTCCATTGCACTATGACCTGAAACAAATGGCCAGAAAGTCGAACCATATCCAATAAAGGTCAGGTAACCCGCAACGCCGCCAATTGTCAGCCCATTAAAGACAAGTGTAATAATTGAACCTATGCCAAACAGTAACCCACTTGCAAAGGTTCTCAGTCCGATTCCTGTATTATTAAAAATATAAAAACCAAACATTTCAAAATCCGTTCCCGAATCTCTATTACGTCCAATCTTATCCTGTGATGGATCATACATCGATTCCATCTGCGCCAGCTGTTCTCCTGAAATAACGGTATAAACCATATCAGGATAATACTGCAAGGTAATCAGCATACCGAAGAAAGTACCAAAGAATAAAATAGATGATATCAAAACCCAGTGCCACTCTTTTCTAACTGACTGTGCAAAACCTGAGGTAAAATAAATTAATATAGATGTTAATAAATGAGTTTTGCGTTTGTAGTAAATTTGATGCGCATTAATGACCAGCTTTTCTAAACGGTCAACTAATAACGGACTGTAATGACGTGAACGAGATAAAGACAGGTGGTGACATAATAAACGATAGTTTTCAGGAAAGTCCTCACCTAAATCAGACTCTGCTTTAAGTCTGTTTTTAAACTTCTGGATTTTTTGTTTAGTTTCACTGTTAACAGGTGTTGATTCAGTATTTATTAGAAGTTTTTCTTCTAAACCAAGCCAGAAAGACTCATATTTTTTTTCAAATTCAGTCTGTTTCATTTTCTGCCTATTAAGCCATTCGCTATAGCCAGTAACTTATCTTTTGTCATTCTATTATCAGGAATATCCAGCGGGTTTAAAATTTCAGCCAGTTCATGCATACGCTCTTCTGATAACTGTCCAGATCGCTCTGCATAATGAATAATAGCCTGCTGCTCCTTAAGATTTAAATTAAAAGCCGGTTTGGCAGCTGACTGCTCGGGGATGTTCTGCAAACTAGTAGAGTTATTGTAATAAACGACAATTGTATCCGCTGCCAGATCGCCAAGGCGTTGAAATCGATCATTCATTAACATTGAAGTAAAACCAAGACCATAAAAGAACGGTAAAAAATCTACTGTACGTAAAATGTTGCGCAACATAGAAGGAGACCAGCCAACAGGTGTACCGTCACTATTAAGCACCTGAATATTTAGATACTTCTTACCCGGCGTCATGCCTTTAAACAGAACTTCAAATAGAACTGGATAAAACCATTCAATAAAAAAGAATGATATCAACATCAGCCCAGAACCAAAATCCCCCAGTAAACCAGTAAGAACACCTAAAAAGCCATACAATAAACCGCGAATGAATAAATCAATGATCCAGGCAACACTGCGTGGCCATACACCTGCAATTCTTAGATGGATATCAACCCCTTCAGGCGTTTGAATGGTATTTACTGAATCAAGTAATTTAGATTCCATTTAAAATTATTGCCCCCTTAAACTGCTGCCCCATTAATATGTCATTTCTCTCAGACATGAAACATGGGATCGATTTTTTAATTTATTATCAAGGTAAATCGGCTGAATTCCTGTGGTCGGCACAGATACTAGCATCATAGTAAGTATTATTACGATATATAACCCGGGCGTAATTACCTTTAAAATTGAATCAGATTTTTAATCTATGCTTATGTTTAAAATCGTAATGGTTTTTTTCTTAATGCCGCCCTTCTTAGAATATCCTTTTTTTCACTAATTGAGGAAGCCTGCCACTGCATAATTTCTTCAAGTGTACGACCACAACCTATACATATATCCTTTTTATCCAGACAACAATTACGCACACAAGGTGATTTTATTATTTGGGACATAAGATATTCTAACACCCTCAAAACTACAATTTCGAAATAATATTAGTATTTTCAGTCAATTAGCTACTAATCAGCCGATAATTAAGCCTAAAGCTCTTAATATATGTCAATTACATATATTAGTATTTAATAATATACTTCTTAACATGCTAAATTATAGATAGGAATGATTATGTGTATCAAGATGAAAGATATGAATGAGCTGGGAACCGTTAAAGCACTAATGTCTATGAGCCTGTATTCTATTATAGAGGATATATTTGATATTGATCAGAGTGATATTAAACTGAGTTTTGATTTACGTTCTGACCTGAATATGAGTAATTCTCAGGAAGCGTTACTGGCAGATGCAATAGCTGATTATTTTGACGGCATACAGCCTGATCTTAAAGAAATTCAAACACTGGACAACCTGTTTGATATGGTCGTTGAAAAAGAATTTAGTCATATACCTGATGAAGCATTTTTAATGTAATAAATTGAAGCAGAGTTACAGATCCCGATTATAACCTGGCCTGTAACTCGCCCTTGTATTTTTAGGTGATACTAATGCACTGGCATCGAAGAATGTAATACCTTAAGAAACACTTCTGGACTAAGAAATGCCTCTCCCCATGCTTTATCCAGGTCTGCATTTGGTTTTAAAGCAACAATCTGTTCCAGAGTTTTTCCTTCATCCATCAGTTTCTGCATCCTGTCTCGTACTGTAATCAACATATCACGAA
The DNA here is from genome assembly GCA_003349885.1 of endosymbiont of Galathealinum brachiosum. Lineage (NCBI taxonomy): Bacteria > Pseudomonadati > Pseudomonadota > Gammaproteobacteria > endosymbiont of Galathealinum brachiosum. The sequence goes on from QFXC01000008.1 coordinate 373,118, forward strand.
ATACTTTTAAAGATTTTTTATCTGCCAGAGGCCCATGACCAGGTATTATTTTAGTTTTATCATCTGCAATTCCCAACACAAGATCAGCTGCTTTAATCATACCATGCACACTTCCTTCACTTGATGCATCTATAAATGGATATAAGCCATTAAAGAAGGTATCACCCATATGTATCACATTGGCATTTTTAAAAAATACCATACTGTCTCCATCAGTATGTGCATGACTATGATGTCTTACATCAATTTCAAGCCCGTTCAAATGAAACGTGACCGCGTCATTAAATGTAATAACCGGTAGTGCGACTTTTGGTGCAGCAGGTACCTTTTTATTAAATGCCTTAATAAAGCCATCTTTACTCATACGCTCACGAACATTGTCATGAGCAACTATAACAACGCCATCATTACCCAGGTTTTCATTTCCACCGGTATGATCATAATGCCAGTGTGTGTTGATCATAAAACGTACAGGTTTATCTGATATTTCAGCAATGGCCGCTTTAATCTTTGCTGTTAATGGCGCGAACTGGTCATCAATTAGAAAAATCCCATCGTCTCCAACTGAAACACCAATATTTCCCCCCATTCCCATCAGCATATAAATACCATGGCCCAGACCTATCGTTTTAATTTCCACCTTACTGAATTCATCACCCGCTTCTTCCGCAGACACTGTAAATAAGGGGGAAAAAAGCACCAGAAAGAACGTGATTGTTAAAATATTAAATTTTCTCATTTTAATTATCCTTTAGATAAAGCTTATATAAATATAAGCATGGAGGGGTTATTAAGCTTACACCACCAGTAAGAAGAATTACTATCTGAATATATTAAAAATATTGACTAAGCTATAGAGTATAAAATATTCTGTAACCTGACTAAATCTAAAGAGAGAAAACCATGGTATTAGGCTTACTACTCATCACCAACGGTTATAAAGAAGATGTAATCGGGCTTATTAAAGCCGGACTTAATAAGGGCCACACCGTAAATGTATTCATGATGGATGAAGGTGTGTTTTATTGCCAGGATAAAGATATTGTCGCGCTCAATGACTCAGACAAAATAAGCATGAGCCTATGTGACCGTAGCTGCCACTTAAGAGGCATAACCGCTGAAATGATTCCACAAAGCATCACTGAAGGCAGTCAGTTACAAAACGCCATGATGCACAATGCTGCTGACCGCATTATTAATATCTAACAGGGTAAACCCGGGATAACCTATGAGTAAAATTGCTGTTTTAATAAATGAACGACAGAGTGAAGCTATTCGCATGAGTTCTGGCATTACCCTGATGGACGATGAAGTTGATCTATTTTTCATCGATTCAAAACTTGATGATTCTGAAGAAGTGGAAATGATGATGGAGATAGCAGGTGAAATGGAGTTACCCATGTACAGTAATGTAACGACAAACGAACAGATGACTCAGCTATCAACTAGCGATATTCACACCAAACTTCTAGATTATGATCATATCATTGCCTATTAATTAACGGATAAAATAATGAAATTACTCTACATTCTTAAAAAAGAACCTTCATCGAGCTTTAAAGACATAATAGAAAGCCACAAAGAAAAAGCTGATGTCACGATTATTGATATGCGTGAAAATAAAAACTACGATGAAATAATAGATCTGGTTTTCTCAAACGACAAAATCATTACCTGTTAATTTTTAATCTCTGCTAATAAAACTAAACTGTTATCCTGTTTAAAACCGGGCTATTATTTTGTACATGGAAATGCCTGCATTAAAGCTGGTACAACCGTTTTTTTAGCCGCTTCACTCAATTGATTCTGGTGCGCCTGTGAATAAGCAAGAAATGATCGTTTAAGCACCCGGGTTATAACCCCTTTACTCATATTTTCTGGTAGACATACGGTATAACCATTTAAATTATCAGCCACTCCTTTTAAATAACCGAGACACAAGCCATAACGTACACTGTTAACAGGATCACCCATCATCGCTTTATGTTCACTTAAACAGGTATCAAGTATTTCAACACCTGTCTCTTCACCAGCAAGCACTGTTGAACTGAAGCATAATACAATATAGCATTTTTTATAAAATTGTATTTTCATATGAATCATTCAATCTGGTTAAGGCATTTTAATACCATTTGTCATGTAAATTATGCAAGACCTTGAAATTAGAATAATATATTAACTTACATATAGATTTTATTATATTAATATCCGAACGGCTTCAGTCTGAAATGATAATAAAGCTTCATTTACTCTTTCTAATCATACTGTTATTGAATAGCTTAACTCAAACTATTCATGCTACATCCAGTGACCCTGAAATACTTCCGGGCGCAATCAGTTTCAAAGCCTCGCTTGTAGAAAAAATAAAGAATTTAAAAATACAAAGGGGCGACAATTACAAACCAAGAACAAAACACTTAACACTTACAGGTAAAGCCAAATACACAAATCGACTCTTTCTCGAATCCAGCCCCTATCTTTTACAACACGCTCACAATCCGGTGAACTGGTATCCCTGGGGTGATGAAGCCTTTGCTGTTGCTGCGAAGCTAAAACGTCCCGTATTACTCAGCGTGGGTTACTCTACCTGTCACTGGTGCCACGTTATGGAAGAAGAATCTTTTGAAGACATAGAAATTGCAACCTATATAAATGAAAACTTTATTGCCATAAAAGTAGATAGAGAAGAACGCCCTGACATAGATGCTATTTATATGGCCGCACTTTACGCTCTGGGACAAAATGGTGGCTGGCCCATGAATGTGTGGTTAACACCGGATAGAAAACCATTTTATGGTGGCACCTACTTCCCTGCCAGAGATGGTGACCGGGGTAATTCAACAGGGTTATTAACTGTACTTAAAATACTTAAACACACTTACCAGACAAGAGCAGAAGAAATCATCGATAGAAGTGAGTATCTTGCTAATACAATTAAAAGAAATTTACAACCAGATTCAGAATCTACAATTCCTAAAATTGATGTTTTAAAATTAGCAGCAGAATACTATAAAAATAACTTTGATGCTTTTTATGGAGGCACAGGTAATGCACCAAAGTTCCCTAGCTCAACAGCTATTCAGTTTCTTCTGCGATACCATAATCGAACTGGAGATAAAAAATCGCTAGAAATTGTAGAGCTCACTTTAACAAAAATGGCAGCGGGTGGAATATACGATCAGATTGGTGGCGGTTTTCATCGTTACTCTATTGATAATGAATGGCTGGTTCCTCATTTCGAAAAAATGCTTTACGACAATGCATTACTTACCGTTGACTATCTTGAAGCATATCAGGTTACAAAAAATAAAAATTTTCAACGCATTGCAAATGAAATACTGCATTATATAAAAAGAGACATGACATCTGCCGAAGGTGCATTTTATTCCGCAACAGATGCTGATAGCCCCACCCCGAAAGGTGACAATGAAGAGGGATATTTTTTCACATGGAGTACTGAAGAACTAGTTAAAACATTAGGTAAAAAAAATTCAGATATAGTTATAAGGTATTATTCTGCATCAAAAGATGGAAACTTTGAAGGTAGAAACATACTTAACACACCTGTTAGCCTGGATTCATTTTCCAGAGAAAATTCTATAAATAAAGATAATCTGGTAGAAATTATTCGAGAATCAAATCAGATCTTATACCAGCAACGTAAAACAAGATTACCCCCTATTAGAGATGAAAAAATATTAGTAGCCTGGAATGGCCTGATGATATCTGCATTTGCAAAAGCGGGGCTTATTTTAAATAATCAGGGTTATATACAACAGGCAATTAATTCTGCACAGTTCATTCTAGACAACCTGTACATTAATGGACGTTTATTCAGAAGTTATAAGGACGGGGCTGCTAAACATAATGCATATCTTAGTGATTATGCTTTTTTAATTGCCAGTTTTCTTGACCTGTATGAAGCAACCTATGATATTAACTGGTTATATCAGGCCATAGATCTTGATAAAACACTTGAAAATCACTATGGAGATTCTAAAAATGGCGGTTTCTATATGACTAGTAATGACCATGAAAAACTGATTGCAAGAGAAAAACCCGGCTATGACGGTGCTGAGCCTACCGGAAATTCGATACATGCTTTAAATTTATTTCGATTAGGTGAATTTACTGCGAATACTAAATACACTAATCGCGCAGTAAAAACTATAAAGTCATTTTCATCCACACTAGAAAAAAGCCCAATGGCACTTTCAAAAATGCTATTAGCTGTAGATTTCTATTACGATAAAGCAAAAGAAATAATCATTGTTACACCTGATAAAAAAATACATGAAAGTGAAAAATTTATAAACGAGTTTAGAAAACAGTTTATTCCCAATCGAATATTATCTGTATTAAGTGAAGGGGAAAGCATTAAAACTGCGACAAAATTAATTTCTATAGCTGATGGTAAGGTGGCGATTAACAATAAAACAACCGCTTATGTCTGTACATTAGGTAGCTGTGAACTACCAACGAATAATATTAATATATTTTCTCAACAGATAAGTAAAACAGAATATCCTGATAAGTAACACCTAATGGTAAGCTTTCAATACAGCAGACTCACTGAAACTTATGAAAAACTATTTACGGCCAGTTTTTCACTCTTTCATCGACTATAATCGTATTTATCTAAACGTAGCTGGTACACGTACAAATGAAAATGCTTAATACAAATACTAAAAACACACCTGATAAGCAGGATAACCGTACCTGTGAACGTCTCAATTTAGAAAAAGACCTGAAGTTGTACCTGCTGAATGACAAAATACTTGAATGTAAAAGCACTGACATCAGTTTGGGTGGTATAAATCTAGCTGTCAAAAACCACCTTAATTCCGACTACCTTGGCTCTGATGCAACCATCACTTTTGATACAACCGATAGAGAATTCAACTGTAAAATTGTGCGCATCGATGAAGATCAACTAGCTGTTGAAATAAATAAAAAACAGGCAGCCAGTTTTGGTATGACGCTAACACAGAATATGTTTAGACGATAACCCCCCATTACATCAGGAGTTTAATAAGTGTGTATAAAGTATGGTGATAATGAACTTGATACAGTTAAAGCATTAATGACTATGAGCCTTAATTCAATTATTGCAGATATATTTAATCTTGAACTTGACGAAATAAGACCTGAGCTCAAATTTTACGATGATTTATCAATGAGTCCTGTACAGGAAAGAGACTTAATTAATACCATTGCTGAATATTTTGATGAATTAAAAGTTGATATTCGTAGAACGGATAATCTAAACAATTTATTTGAAGTTGTTGTTCTATCAGAATTTAGAAATCTGAATTAAATAAAAAGGGGGGCAACACTGCCCCCCCTTTTGTATTTATAAAGCATCTTAACTGAATTAAACAGGGTTAACCGCCGGAACGCCATCAATTAGTATATTCACGTAGCATTTTTCTGGTATTTTATCTTTAATAGTTTCATGTAATGCTGGCAGCTTAGACCAGTGAGCACCCGGCTTATGGTGATGAGCTGTGTGGTAACCAAGATTACCTGTGAAAACATTAAACCACTTACCCTCATTATTATAAGAGCCTTCAAATTCATTTGATGTATCCAGTCCCGCATGATGCCCATACGTTACCCAACATGTAAAAAACAAACTTAAAATCATGGGAATTATAAAGATGAATAACCCCTGCATAGGCTTATACCAGGTTAACAGGCCTACAATTAAAAATGTTAAGAACGTAAATATCAGATAATTCTTCTGTATTTTTGGAAAACGCTTGCCTACTTTAAATGCACGATAATGGGCCGTTGAAAAAATATTAAATGAATACTCAAGGTGCCCCATTGTTGAACCATCTTTTCTTTTCCAGCCGCTCTCATCTTTACTCTGATCGAGGAAATTAACATGATGACCTATATTATGATGAAGACACCACATATTCGTCGTTACACCGGTGTGTAAGGCATAAAAGAACTCTAGCACACGATTTAAAGCATTAGACCTGAATGTAGGGGTATGCTGGTGATGATGGTTCCATGCAGATATGTTTATTTTAACAATGAATAAAACTAACGGGTAAAAAGCCAGTAACCATATATTTTGAAGAAGAAAAAAAGCGGCAAAATCGAGTATTGAGAAAGCCAGTATAATTGCTACAGGCCATTTATCTTCTTTATATCTGAACATAGTTATCACTTATATATGAAATCGCACAGAAAGATAATCTTTTTTACGAGTGAGATCAACATATTCAGCTTGTTTTATGTCAACAGAAATACAATAGAAATAGAATAGAAACACACCATTTAACATCAATTACCTATGAAACCTTATTGTGTGGAACTATCAGCCTATTTACACACTATTAGTAATGTTAATCACACACACAATTACGTCCATTCTGCTTAGCTTTATATAAAGCTTTATCTGCTTTCTTTAACAGATCCCATGCTGAAACACCGTGTGCGGACGTATTTTCGGATGAATCCGCAACACCGATAGATACCGTTACCCTGACAGATTTATTTTTAGCCGTTTTAGCCCTTCTATCATTTTTTCTTCTGCTTGCACGATTAATCACAAAAGGTGTAGTGGCAATTTTTTCACGTAGCGCTTCCAGATGCTTAATAGATGATTCACTATCTTTGCCATTGAATACTATCGTAAATTCCTCACCACCATAGCGATACGACGTCCCCCCTCCACTCACTTTATTCATTTTCGTTGCAATCATACGTAACACTGCATCCCCCGTATCATGCCCATAGGTATCGTTGAACTTCTTAAAGTGATCTACATCTAGCATAGCTACCGTATATAACCCGCCCAGAGTCTGAAATTTCTCACGCAGCGCCCTTCTGGTAGGCAATTCAGTTAATTCATCCAGGTAAGCCATACGCCATGATTCGTGAATCACAGAATAAATACACATAATTAAAGCGATGACACTAAATACATTTAAGCTATCTTCCTTACTACCAAAGTGTAACTGTGCAATCAACATAACCAACACACCCAGTCCGGTAGCCATTTGCGATGTGGGTTTAAGAAAATAAAGAATTAGCATGTAAATAAAGACAAAAACCGAGATCATCACAACGCTTTGAGACTGTTGTGTCCAGTCAAAATAATGGACGGGTAACCAGTCTGTTAGAACAATCTGCAAGCCCCAGGTCGGTGTAGTTGTCGTTACAAACAAGGAAAAGAGAAGAGCCAGTAACAATAAGATATACGCTGGAATAGCCCTTACACTGATAATGCCGCGTTCGGGTAAAAGCGTTATGCCCAACAATAGTAACGGAAGAAAACCGGACAACAAACCATAACTCAGATTAGTTAGCGCAAGATGCAGACCATGAAAAATATTTGCAACAATAATTAGAAGCACATAAAAAAACACCTGGCTTCTATTAAAGTGGAAAGTAAAACCAAGCGCCAATATAGCCAGCATTATAGGAAGAAAAACCGTACCGGTTAAAATGGCTTCAGGTATTTTATAAAAATTATTATATCCATAGAATGCAGAAACAATTAGCAGAATTATAGGGATAATATTTTTAACAGGATTCATTTTTTATCAACATCATTTATCATTTAGTTTTTTCTTTTTAGCAGCATTGGTATTTTTATCTTTATCACTAAAAATAAATCGTCCTGCTAGTACACACCCTTTCATTCCCGGGTTACATGTTCTGTTTTCTACTCGCTGACACTTACCATCTGCTTCGTGCGGACAACCCCAACCACTCATACTCTTACTTCTCCCGATTATGTAATTATTTAAACCTGCTTCATGACGGGCTTAAAAGCTGACTGCCTGCCACTGAATAGATAAGTAGCTGCAGTTAATAAGCTTATTAAAATAAACACACTGATAATATTAATAATCCATGTAATTTCTTCGGCTGTATATAATAAAAATATATTGGTCGATATAACGACAAGTAAAAACATAAAAATATAATTATATCTTGAAGCAAGACTAAAACTGACCCTTGCAGACCACATATAACTACGTAAAATCATTTTTATTTCAAGTAACCACGAAATCACAAGCAGTAAACCACCAAAGACAAAAAACAGTTCATTTAATACCAGGCCCAGCTCCATAAGTGATACTGAAATAAACATAAGATAAGAAGCTGCGCCATACTGATCATAATCAATTTTAGTTGAATGATACCAGTCAGGTAAAAAATTTATTAACAGGCTTAATATAAATGGAGCGATAATCGCGACACTCATAATAAAAACGACCATCTCATCACGTACTGTTAAAACAACGGAATGATATAGCACCGCCATAACCACAACATGAAATAAAGACAGAGAAAGTGACAGCTTATATGGCACTGAAGCAACTTGCCACCACAACCGTCCTAACTTACTACGTTGATGGTTATTAATAACACCGACAGCCATACACATTATTTCTGCACTCAATTAATTAAAGATGCGTTTAACACACATGAGTGATTATACGCTTAATCAAGCTACATTAATAACGACTAATATCATTCGGATTATATTCCCTTTATATTTTAGTCTCATATCAAGAAAAAACAGGTTTTAGCTTGTTTTTCATCAAAAATATGCTTTGTATATAGTAGGGATAATAAAAACTGGAAATAAAAAATGATTAAAACAAACAATGAGCCCAGCTTTCGTAAAAGTGTAGACCTGATGGTCGATAAAGCAATAACAGCAATGAACCTTGATATGGGAACGGCTCAGGCAATTAAAACCTGCAATGCTGTCTTACAGGTAAAATTTCCAGTAAAAATCAGGGGCAAGATCGAAGTTTTCACCGGCTGGCGAGCCACTCATAGCACGCATCGTCTACCGTCTAAAGGTGGCATTCGATTTGCACCTTACGCTGATCAGGATGAGGTAGAAGCACTTGCCGCATTAATGACCTATAAATGCGCCATTGTTGATGTACCCTTTGGTGGCTCCAAAGGCGCGTTATTAATTGACCCTTCATTGTATGACAGGGATGAACTGGAAATGATAACCCGTCGCTTTACGCTTGAGCTAGTGCGCAAAGGTTTTCTTAGCCCTGCAACCAACGTACCGGCACCCGATATGGGCACAGGTCAGCGTGAAATGGCCTGGATTGCAGACACCTATAAACACCTGCACCCGGAAGATATTAACTACGTTGCCTGCGTAACTGGAAAACCGGTTCATCACGGCGGCATTCAGGGTCGCGTGGAAGCAACCGGACGTGGCGTCCAATATGCTATACGTGAATTTTTCCGCCATTCTGAAGATATCAAAAGTGCAAATTTTACGGGTACCCTTGAGGGTAAAACCTGTGTTATTCAGGGACTGGGGAATGTGGGTTACCATGCAGCCAAATTCTTAACTGAAGAAGATGGTGTAATAATTACAGCCGTAATAGAACGAGATGGCGCATTAATTTCTGATCAGGGCATTAATATAGAAGATCTGTTTCAGCATATCAGTGAACATGGAACGATTAAAAATTTCCCAAGCGCATCTTTCGAAGAAGACGGACTCAAGGTATTAGAAAAAGAATGTGATATTTTAATTCCTGCAGCACTGGAGAGTCAGATTACGCTCGAAAATGCAGATCGAATCAATGCTAAATTGATTGTTGAAGCAGCAAACGGTCCAATTACCTACGGTGCAGATGAAACTCTAAATAAAAAAGGTACCATTATAATTCCCGATGCCTATGCAAATGCTGGTGGTGTGACGGTTTCATATTTTGAATGGATACGAAATATTTCCCATATGAGGTTTGGCCGCATGCAGAAAAGGCATGATGAATTACGCGGCCATCAATTTGCATCCATGCTAGAGGAAGCAACGGGTAAAAGCGTTTCTAATAATTTACGCAGTTCTATCACCAAAGGCGCTGATGAGCTTGATCTGGTACGCTCCGGTTTAGACGATACAATGCGTTTAGCTTATCAACAGATACGTGACACACTTGATAACAATGAAAATGTACATGACTTACGTACAGCATGTTATGTCGCATCAATAACTAAAATTGCTCGTTCTTATATTGATATTGGTGTTTTCTAATGCATTTATTAAATTAAAGAACATGAAACAACATTAAAAATCATAAATTAACATTTAAAAGTTTTTTATCTTTTATAAGGGCTTTTACTTTCTCCGGCACTTTAGTTTCCCAGTTATTGTGTCCGTTTTTAATTTCTTCAAGTACTTCATGTGAGTGTATGCAAAGAAAATCTCTATTAACCGTATTAAGAGGTGAAATAAATTTATTATCCACGAGATAATGGTATAAATGTTTTAAATTTTCTTCCGGCTCAAAATTATCAGTGGTTGTTAAATCGTTAATATCGTTATTTTTACAGCAGGGAGATACATAAAGGCGCAACTCATACTTAAACAGACGACCAAATGCCTCGAGGATTCCACCGGGTAAATTTTCATAATAGTGCTCATTAAAAATATCTTTCAAGGTTGGAATACCAAGTGCAATAGCCATCGGCCTGGTGGTACATCTAAACAGGTAATCGGCCAGCTTATAATACTCACCCATATTTGATATAAGAACGTTTTTTCCTAATGCACAAAGTATATCAGCCCTTTGTAAAAAATCTTCTACATCTATATCACTACCATCTTTTAAATTGTGTACAGTCATTTCTGATATCACCATTAACTCATCATCTGATAAATCATGATCATCTAGAAAAATTTCCTGCGCACAATCCAGCATATCCATATTTAGCAATGTAGGCGGATTGAAACGGCTACGTTCAATTAAAACCGCTTTTTTATACAATACATCAGCTGGCAGAACAATTTCACCCTCGGAGTTAAACATAGCACCCGGAGTCATCCCAAGCTCAACCAGTCTCAATGCCATTAACCGATTATCAACTGATTCAAAAGCCGGGCCGGAGAAATCTATCATATCAATTTCAAGCAACTCAAAAGACAGATCATCCATTAATGACTTTAGTAAGTACTGCGGATCCTGGTGAAAATATAATGCTGCATAAATCAGGTTCACACCCAGAATACCAAGCGTTTCCTGATCCTGAATACTTTTTTTGCCCTGGAGATGAACATGCAAATCTATCTGTGATGGTTCACTACAGGGTGAACTTTGAAATTTAACTCCGATCCAGCCCTGACCGTCAACATCTCTTGAAAAACTACGTGAGGCAACCGTATTTGCAAAAGAGAAAAATGTACTTTCATCCCCTCGCTTATTACCCAATCGCTCAATAATAAGCTGGTACTCCAGATCAAGCATAGAGCTTAACCGATCGCGACTAACATAACGGGGTGACTCTCCATAAATAGAATCACTAAACTGCATATCATAAGCTGAGATTGCTTTGGCAATTGTGCCAGCTGCTCCGCCAACCCGAAAAAACCATCGAGCGGTTTCCTGCCCTGCTCCTATCTCGGCAATCGTGCCATACTGCCCTTTATCCAGATTAATTGAGAGTGCTTTTTGATGAATATCTGTAGTGGGGTCCACGAATGCTGTTCCTGATTAATTAGATGTTATTCAGGAGTATAGTCAGTTTTAAATTAAAGAATGTTTTTAAAGTGCATATATAAACAGAAGATTTAAGTTTTCTAAACAGACTGCTTTTTAAACTTTAAATTATTATTTGTATCACGATTTTCTAAAATAAGCTGATGATTATCAAAACACTGATCTGATTTTGTTAGCCTGTCATAAAGCAAAACATTAACAGTCGCTGCAAGATTCATACAACCCACCGTGGGCACATATACAACCGCATCTGCGCGATCTATGATTTTCTGACTGATATTCCCATCTTCAGGTCCGAATATATACAGAGCTCTCTCAGGGTGCTGATAGCTGGGTAAAGGCGTGGCACCTTCAGCAAACTCAACACAAACCACCTGCATACCCTCAGACACCTGATCAATCAGGTCTTCAACACCCTTAACAGGAATATTGAGGCTAACAGATCGATTTATATTAGGCGTATCAGGATTTTTTCTTAACGCACGTAAATAACGTGACCCAGTATGGAAAATAGCATCAACCCGATAATTGCCTGCTGCCCGCCTTACTGAATTTACATTATCAGGACTTTTAGGATTACATAAACCAATGCAAACCTGTAATTTTTCTTTTAACATTAGTTGAGAACTCTAATTGAAATATCATTATACCAGTCTGGCCATCTTGGAATATCCACTTCAAAAATAACCGACCATTTTATATCGTTATCAGATGCTTCAAATGATGCGGGTGCATTTTCAGGTATCATAAACTGGCACTTACGGTTTACAGGAAAATTTTTAGACAACTCACCCTTTTGAAGTAATTCCATTGTTTCTTCAAAGAACCTATGTCTATGGGTTGTTTTATTCGTTCCCGAGCCACTGACTGAAATTTCTTCACCTGATAATTTTGCAGTAATTGTATGAATATTTATTTTATCTCTGGGAGTAAATTTAATCGTGGCATTAAAGTAATCACCCGGAAAATAATCTTCCTTATCCACGGTACAGGTCACCTCTCCTAGTTTTCTTTCAGCAAGAGAGCTTTGTATCATTTTATAAAATATAATTGAGCCTACTATAGAAAAAATAGTACCTATAAAAAAACTCTCTCCCGTATAAACAAATGTAATACCGATTATAACAAATATTAATGGAAATAACTTCCACCACCCCTTGTCATTAATTGAGACCTGTTTTTTATCTAAGCTATTTCTATATAAATAATCTCGCTCATCTGAATCAACTTCATCGTTTTTTTCCAGTATAAAGTCAACTTCCCCGCTTGGGTCTAAACTCCACGGTATATCGGCCTTTGCCTTTAAATACCAGTCGATATTAAGTATGTGACCATGATAACTTAAGGGGCCTTCTTCCAGTTTAAATGAAAATGGATATGCGTAAGCACCCGGTTGCCATACACCGGAAAACAGAGTTTCAGTATCATGGCAACCACGACTACGATTACCTTTACCATGTGTCTGCCAGTATTTTTCTATTGTAAGACCATCGCACTTACACTCTTTATCAATCTGTACTTTTACTTCACCAGTTACCGTATCACCTATTTTATAATGAGTTTTTTCAGCTGTTACAGTGATATCACACTTTGACATTTTCTATCCTTTCCATTTGCTGAAACAGCTCATATAAATGACCTTCCATTGAGCGTATATCATCACCATAAAGGGTTTTAAGTTTTTTAATTGCAAACTGATCAACAACGGGTATTGCGCCATCATTTCTTTGCGCAAATTTAATACGCTGTGTGAAAATATCCCTTAATGTCAGCTCATTTTCCATACATACTTTTATAGTGGTGACACTAAAGCCCGCTTTATGAAGTTCTTTAGAAAGATCAGCGTGGCTAGTAAAAGCAATTGAACTGGTTTTTTTATATAACTCTAGTCTTGATTTTTTAGTTAGATTTTCAACACTATCGACAAACCGAATAAACTGTTCTGTAAAGTCAGGTTTATCACCCTGATAAATTTTTATATATTCTGTTTTAGAATAATAATCATGCAGTGATAAAAGATGGGTGGTTTTACCTCGACCATGATCTGCTAAAAACTGTATAGCAGTAGCTTCTTTATTAAGACTCTTCGTTAAGGATTCAATATCAACAAATGCGACTTGTTTACGTTGATCTGAAGTCAACTCGCCAAAAGGGTTAAAACGTAAATTAAGATGATCAAATGGTAAATTCATAACTGACAAAAGCAATCATTGTAATTTAAACAACAGGCACTTCATCATTCATTCGTAACAGACGAGCCTGCTCTTCTTCCCAGGCAGCTTTTATTTCATTTAGAACAGTATCCACGTCAGCTTCTTCTTCCGTTTCTTCAAATAAACCGGTTAATTCTGAATCGGGGTGTAACTGCCCATTTTCATATAGGTCCCAAATTTCCCGGGCATATTGTGTGCCTTGTAATTCAGGTGCAAATAGCGCGTAATAACTGGTTATTTTATTCACATCGCGAGCTAACATACGCTCAGCATGATTATTAGCAGACGCGTCAACAGCCTGAGGCAAGTCAATTACCACAGGGCCATCACCATCCACAAGTACATTAAACTCTGATAAATCACCATGAACCAGCCCGGCACATAACATACGAGTAACATATGCCATCATCACTGCATGATCTTCCAGCGCTATTTCAGCTGACATTTCTACATCACCCAGACGAGGCGCTACTTCTCCCTCTTCATTGGTAATTAATTCCATCAGAAGAACGCCATCCACACAACCATAAGGTTCAGGCACGCGAACCCCTGCGTTGTTCAAACGATATAATGCATCAACTTCTGCCGTTTGCCAGGTTTGTTCCTGCTCATTACGGCCAAACCTGGAGCCCTTACTCATTGCGCGAGCACGGCGGCTATTCCTAACCTTACGTCCTTCCTGGTATTGAGAAGCCTTTTTAAAGCTACGTTGGTTCGCTTCTTTATATACTTTGGCACAACGAATCTCACCGCAACTACGAACGACATAAACGGTGGCTTCTTTGCCACTCATCAGCTGATAAAGAACTTCATCTATAAGGCCGTCTTCAAGAAGGGGCTGGAGTCGTTTTGGTGTTTTCATGGCGCTTTTATACCCTACTTACAGGCAGGATGAAATAACATGAGGCTAAGAATGTGATAAATAAGGTGATTTTTAATGAAATTAAGGTGTTTTTGCGATTTAAGTTAGAAAATACTGGCTCGTTTAGAGTGATTTTAAATATTTTAAATAACAGATTATTAGTTAGAAAAAACAATTTAAAAGACTATTTCACACACCAGCCCTGACGTTTACCACCGTTATAAGGTCGTCCGTGTTTAGCCATAATCAGTGCTTTTGCCAGATTCTGGTCATCTACGAACACATCTGCCAGTATTCTGAAGTATTTACCGCGTTTAATATTCCGAAGCTCAATATAACTACCTGAGCGTAAAAATTGCACTGTAAACTGTTTTGCCAGACGAGCGGCTGTTTTTTCTGACGTACATTTACCCCTGATCTCAGGTGCATCTACACCAAGAACCCGTACAGATATACGTTTACCAATAACATCCGGCCAGCCTTTGATATTAACCTTGAACGTATCCGCATCATAGATACTGGTGACTTCTGAAACAACCACATCACCAAAATGCTTATCCGCTGCTAATGCAGCCGAAGAAACCAGCATAAACAAAACAACTAAAAACTTCATTACAACACAACTTGAAAAAATCTACTGCTACATTAGATATCACCCTGCCTGAGAAAGTAGACATCACAGTAAATTACACACCAGACAGTGTGTTCATTATTACATAAATTTCAAATCAGTCGATATTTCCTACTATTTATTCGTCAGGCACATAAAACTCTGTTTGAGTCCCTATACCTGCTTTTGCATCAAATATTTTAAATTCATGAGTACCTATACGAATCTGGTCATTATGCTTAAGTCTTATATTTGATATTTTATCACTGTTTACATAAGTCCCGTTCGTGCTGCCCAGGTCATCCAGTGTTATATCAAATATAGAGTCCATATAGGGACTACGCTCAATATTAAATCGTGCGTGCTGACTACTGACAGCTCCATCATCCAGTTGTAAACTATTACCCTTTGCTCGGCCAATCGTATACTCACCTATTTGCATATCAATTTCGGATACCACAACGCCATTAACTATATGTTTTAATTTAATCACTCTATTAACCTTTTAAGGTATATACCTAAATATACGACTACTCACTTTTGAAATTATAACGCCTGATGTCATCAGTTTAAATGATTTGAACTGAACTCTGGGACATATTTCAAATTAACCTGAAACACCCGCGTTACAGGACAAGGACTTTACTTTTGACCTTTACCGTTGCCCTTGTTCTTATTCTTGCTATTACCCTTACCACTTTTATTTTTCTTATTTTTAGCGCTCTTTCCATGCATGTCATCACCCTTTTTCAATGCATGAAACTCTTGTGAACCAGGCTTGATACCCAGATTTTTAGCCATATTACCCCAGCCTTTATGTTTACTTCTCTGGTATTCGTTAAGAACCTGATCAGTTGAACGGCCAGACAACTCACCCAGACGTAACACCATATATGCATCAGAGTAGTTGTCGACAGAGCGAATTACCGTGTTAACTTCGGTACTGCCAATATGGAAACGCGTACCCAGCTGGATTCGATAACCTGAAGAATCTGCTTCCGCTTTAATATCAAAATTTTCGAGCCATTCAAAGTCACCTGCATAAGATGTAGAAACAAAAATAATTTGAATAATCAATGCAAATACAGGTTTTAATAGTTTGTTCACTGTTTTTCTCCCCGGAATAATAATTATATGGTATGAGAATAGTATAAATATAATGATTTATAAATTCTGTTAAATGGTTCTTTAATTGAAAAGTTTTCAGAGCATTCTGAAAAATGCCTTATAGCAAGATATACATGCAAAATTATCAGCAAAAAGATATTGTGTCGTGGTTATTATTAAGACCATCATTAAATTAATATAATAGATATCAACAACTGTAACTATGAATAAGCCAGATCGCGTTTTTTCATAGAACAAAACAAACTCTCAGCTAAAGAAATATACAGCATGGATTACAGGAGAATTGGATAGAAGCTTAAATTAATGCATTGATCGTCGCTAATTGACCTGATAGAAGACACGATCGTTTGTTGACGGGAATGTTCAGAGAGTTTCTTTCGGTAAATGATTCTTGCACTTTCTATGCTTAACTATTTAAAAAAATTGTGCTGATAAACCGACCATGATGAGTAAAGCTATGTCAGTAAACGCTGAAGGCAGACTTACCGCCGGCCTCCAGCTATACAGTATAGAGATCTAATCTCTCACGTTATATATGACTTCGTCAGATCTTATCTAAAGAACAATAAAATCATAAATCATTGCAGTCAACGGTGCCAAGATGGTCTTTAAACACCGCTGCCTCTTCGCTTTCCCAGAATTTCTTGTAGGTTTCCAGCGCAAGTGGCATCACTGCCTGGTTATCAGCTTTTTCGCGTATTTTTGGGTCATCACTTAAACCGCACTCAACATTTAACACCAGTTCTTTGTGAGCATCCTCAAACACCATAAACCCTTCATAAGTTGCAAAATCAAGTGCCCGTTCCTGCTGAACATGGCAGGCACGACATCCGGGCGCTACAGACTTAAGATATAATTCATCAACACCTACAGGTGCAGCAGGTGGTAACCATCCAGGGGGGACGAAATCACCATTGAAGATGTTACCAGGCATTCCAGGGCCACCATACCAGCCTTCTATTAATTCATGACCTCCTGGAAGCCGTGAACCGCCAGCAACCTCATCCTCATCTTTTGTGCCACGATGCGTAATCAGAGCGACCTGATTCATTTTTTTGTATGCAGTTTGTTGATCTGCTTTAGTGAGTCCACGCGCCAGGTTTGGGTCAAATGCAAAATTATTTAAGTCCATAGGGAGGAAAAGTGCGCCGGTGTTTCCACTGTTAGCATAACTACCATCTTTTTTGAGCTTTTCTGGTGTTCCGCCATGGCATGTATTACACAGCCCGGGGATCGGTTTTTCTCCACGACCATCAAGATCAGGCTGGAAAGGAATACTCTCACCCGCTGAATTAAGCTGATTGCGTGAATCTGCCCCGGTATAAGCATAAAATGTAATAATTTTATTTGACGGTGAACTGCCATCTGCTGCAGATACCCTTTCCATTGTAACGGATGCTAATCTGTTTGTTCTGTTTGCAGCATCATCAAAAGTTGGGTAGTTTTCAATAACTGAATAGATATTAGGGTTGGGGTCAGTGCAACTCGGTTCACAGCGAGCCGTTACCCGCCGAATAAAGCCAAGGTCTGCTATATTTTGGTGAACCACTGTTGTTGAATCAGGATTAACATCAAAAGGACCTGTGGTGCTGTAATCACCTCGGTTGTTAATGAATCCCGTTTCAACTAACCAGTCGGCATAAGTTGTCTTTTTACCATCAGGGTCCACAGCTGCGTAATATGCAGTAGCCGAGACCGCATCTTCCGGTACATGTCTTTCAAGAAAGGTTAAAAAAGTGTCTGGATCAGGTGGGATAACACCTGTCGCCTGTGCATTAAATGCAACGGACACCAGCATGGATGCTGAACAAATTGCTACTGAAGATAATTTCTGTGTTAACTTAATACTCATGATTTTCTCTCCTGTCATTTAATTTATCATTTAACTTACAAAAAACTGTATACATAGTTTTGATAATCCTCACGGCGTTAAAACGTGTGAATTGTTTTTGCGACAATATACCTCCCGGATTTTTATGGTTTTGAATAAAACGTTATTGTGGTTGATGACGCAATAGAAATACATCATCACGAATGAATAGCTACGATTACTGTGAGAATTTACTTAAACTGAAATGATTGATGCGTTTACAGATACATTCCATTAGTAATCAAGTCCTGTGAGCAATGCGCATAAAGAAGACGTAAGGGTACTATCAAAATTACCCGTTAGTATATAATGTAAACACTGTATTTTTTACCTACAGTAAATCCAGAGAAGATAGATATGTTTTAAAAAATATAAACCCTACTTTTTATGAGTTATATTTATTTAAATAGCTGTTTTTAATATATTAAATTGAGTTTTACGTTGAGGATATAACAAACCTGGACTTATATATCTAATCTTAGTCTTCTACCCTGCTCTTTCAATTCAGAAAAAGCACAAACAAATACTACCGACCATCTAATTTAGCTTCGACCGGTGCATGGTCTGTAAATTTAAAGGTTTCATGATAGATAGAAAATAAACTCAGGTATATTTGTAATCCAGGTAGATTAATTTTTAATAATTAATTCTAACCTATAACATGGGCATACTTTTTTTATCCATCAGATTCAGGACGCCTCGGATAATACGGTAGATAACCCATAATCCTGTTAGCACAATCATAAGAAATGCAATCGGGATTCCAAAGAAGGTAAGTGCAATTAATATGGATACAATTAACCAGAGCAATGCATACCAGAATGTTTGAATAAGCCATTCAAAATGTGATTGCAAATAAGTATCAACAGCTTCACCTCTTTTAGCATAACTAATTATCACCGCAATAATAGACGGCCATCCCGTTAAAAAAGCGGTTAAGATAAACGCAGAAGATAATACGCCATTTAGTGCACTAAAAAAATGCAAGCCATATATAATATAAACAAGTGTGATCAGTCCGGCAACAGGTTCTTTATTAAACTTAAGATCAAATTCATTTAATTCACCGAACTGTTTGTATTCTTTATTACTGATACATTCACCTTTAAATATCTTATTAAAATTATGCAGATTTTTTATTTTTAAATAACATATTCATTACCATTGATGCCTGCTGATCAACTTCCTGTTTAAGTGCTGGCATATCCTCAATAGATAAACCGGTTAACTGCCAGCAAACCGGATTAACCGCCAATGTTTCCGGGCTTATAGTTTTTTCAGCCAGTGCGTTTTCTGTTATTACTGATGCAATATGAATAATTGCCGTTTCCAGTCTGTAGTCCGGTGCTTTCACAGGTTCTATATGGAACTGCGTAATATCCTGCAAACTTTTAGGTAATTGCCACTCGCGCATTAATTCAGCACCAACCTGTGCATAATCAAAACCCAGCACTTCGCGTTCAGCCAGATAAAGATCTATATTTTTCTGTGTGGATAGTTCGATTGCCTTTTTAGATTCTTCCGGCATTTTCTGAAACGTCACCAGATGACCGATACCATGTAATAGTCCGGCAATAAAAGGCCTTTCTGTATCAATATCGCCACAATGATAAGCCAGTAATCGTGCCGTCACCGCACAGTAAACACCGTTAAACCAGAAATCATAAATATTAAAAGAATCGTTTGTGAAACCGGAAAAACTATCTACAACTACAGTCGCTAGAACCAGATCATGCACCTGCTGAGTTCCAAGCAGGTTGATAGCATGCGTCATGGTATCGACTTTTGTTCTCAGTCCAAAAAATGAACTGTTCACTAATTTTAAGAGGCGCGCAGTGATTGCTGGATCATGTACAATAATTTGTGCAACATCCGACATTGATGAATTGGGTGAATTAATAACACTTCTTAAGCGAATATATACATCAGGCAAAGAGATTAATTCGATAGATTCTTTAACCAGAGATTCAGCAGTTTGCATAATTTTTTTCTTTATCTTTTATTAATGTTCATTATAGAAACAGAACTTTTTTTACAACTCACCTTCCCATCCTGATTCCACGGTAAAACCTGACGCTTTAACATGTCCACCACCACCATACTGTCTTGCAATTTCACTCACATCAATACCCTTTTCACTAGAGCGTAAACTAAATGATCGGCCACCAGCATGATCCCAGTAACAGGCTGCGAATGGCTCATCCAGTGCCATAATATTACCCGCATCAGATATATAAGTGGTAGAAACATTTAAAACAGGCACATTATAACCACCTATCATCATTCGTCTGACCCCGGAAGCAATTAAATCCTGTATATCTTTTTGCAATTTACGCTCTATTGCAGCACCATCACTTCGAAGAGCATCAAGTTCACCTGATTCGTTCGCCATCATTTTATCCCACAGATCAAAATCATAAGGATAAGATGAAAGCCCGGTCGTGACTTCTCGCGTACCATCAATTTTAAACTGCCACAGATCACGATCCTGAATATGCTCTATTAACTTCGGTGCAGGTGTTTGTGGATGAAACCATTCCCATGCCAGCATAGCGCCAGACTTATTCATATCAAACTGACCTTTTACCTCTCCACTGCTTAATAAACCAGCCAGCTCTTTTTCAGCGGATATATGATGATCCAGAATAGTAATACTTGCGGCTGTTGTTAACATATCAACCAGCACATCCTTTTTATATGAAAAATCGACTATAAATACATCTCGCCCATTCACATCTGGTGGTGTCTGCTGATGAACTCCTTTATAAAAATCAACACTATCACCTAATGCATGACGTACAGCCCATGCTGCTCCAAATCCATCCGGGCAATTGCCATGAAAAATGCATAATTTATTATTGTTATTATTTTTTCTCATTTTTATAAATCACTTATCGTTATAATTATTATTTGTGGATAAATATCCCTACTTAATAAAACATAGTCAAATGTATAATAAATCTATGTTTTTATTGGCTTTATTTAACCTATAGATTGTTTACGTGTCAATCAATTCCCTCGATAGATCTAAATATTAAAATAGTTTAAAAAAGAAGATAAATTAAATCATGATGTACGCCAGACACACTCAGAATCGTATAAACAGATATTTAGCCTTACTTATAAACCTCGCTCATCGATTTGAACTGTTTGATAAGGCTATCGCACTTCGGTTTTGATGCTTCACAGAGTGTCGTAATTTCTGTTTCAATGCCCTTACTTTTCACTCGAATTGTCTTTTTTATTAATGCCGGATACGCGGTATGATCAAGCGGAGCAAAAAACCAGATAACATGATTACCATTTTCAATCAGAGAAACGATTTCCCATCCACCTTGCTTACTTACATTAACAGATGGCTGTTTTTTTAAACTTTCAAGAATAGTTGATACGGAACTAAAATCGACAGGATTTTTATTCTCAGCAAATATAGTTGATGAAAAACTGATCATTAGAGCCGTAACGAGAACACATGTTTTCATTCGTTTATCCATTTAAAGCTGCCGGTAGTATGTGCGTTAAGTTTTACATAAACCATTAGAAGAACACAAATTTATACAGATAATTTAATACACTAGATAACTACATCCGTTCAGCTTCCGTTCAGCTTCCGTTCAGCTTCCGTTCAGCCAGCTTAAGTTACCTTGTAGTCATCGGGTATGACCTGATTTATTTATTCACTCGGGAGAATCAAGATGAACATTATTACAACTATCAAAACACTGCCTCTACTTGGTGCATTTGCTATTGGGCTGGCCATAACACCCACACTGTCAGTCGCAGACGGTAATGACCGTGGACGGCACAGTGCCCATCATTCTGAACAAAATGGGCACAATAGCCACTTACAGCACCGAGGAAATAGTCGTAATCATTCTAATCATGGATATCAGAGTCGCCATGGACACCATCAAAGAGCCAAACACCGTCACGGACACAAACATCATAAGGTAGTGCATAATTACAGCAGACATGATCGTAACAGACATGAACACACCTATCCCCGGCATAATTACCGATTTTACCAACCGCGTCATTTTTTAAACCTGTCTAACCTGGGTCTTACTTTCGGTGTGCATACTGATAATGTTGATATTATTTATCGTGACTAAAACATAACCATGCACCCTGATCAGGTCGCATTATGTGGTAGCCGAAAGCACTGCAGTGTAAACTGCAACCTGATCAACCATTGCGACCGGGCTTATGAGAACACTTACTACCTATATTCTATTATTGACGCTTTTACTGGTAACGCCTGTATTTGCAAAAGCCGATGGTAATTTAAGCAAACAACAGGCAATGAGCATCGCTCAACAGAATAACCCGGGACGGGTACTCGCAGTGAAACAGAGCGGTGGCGTTTACCGGGTAAAAATACTCAATACTAATGGTGAGGTTCGTGTTATTTCAGTTGATGTAAACAGTGGGAAAGTGATTAACCGGTAATCTCTATGCGCATTTTAATTATTGAAGATGAGCTGGAATTACTAACCGATATTGAAACCAGACTACAGTCTGAAGGTTATATTGTTGACACCAGCAGTGATGGAAATGATGGTTATTTCATTGCTACGGAATACCCGCTGGATGCGGCTATTATTGACATCGGCCTACCGGGCATATCGGGTATTGAAGTAATAAAAAAACTACGTCAACAGGGACATACTCTTCCCGTACTCATATTAACGGCACGCAGTCGCTGGCAGGAAAAAGTAGAAGGTCTGGAGGCCGGTGCCGATGATTATCTGGTAAAGCCTTTTCAGATGGAGGAATTACTCGCAAGGGTTAAAGCATTATTACGTCGAGCCAGCGGATCAGCTTCAAACGATCTCAGCTGTGGCTGCATTACATTAAAAGTCGATACACAACAGGTTTTACGTGATAATAACATTATCGAAGTAACCGCATTTGAATACCGACTGCTTGAATATCTTATGCGTCATTCAAGTGAAGCCATATCAAAATCCCGCCTGGCAGATTACCTCTACCCGCACGATGATGATCGTGACAGCAATGTTATTGAAGTACTAATAGGTCGCCTGCGCAAAAAACTCGATCCTGATGGCTCAATCAACCTTATCGAAACACTGCGTAATCGGGGTTATCGCTTCACCTTATGTGATGGTGAATAATTAATGTCTCTTAATCTACGCATCATATTAAGCGCAACCACTGTACTGATAATATTCATAACCCTCACAGCCGCTGCATTGAACCGCGCATTTGTAGAGAGCACTGAAAGTGCACTGCGTGATAACTTAACGAGTCAGTTATATGCCCTGCTTGCTGCCGCAGAAATAGTTGATAATGAAATTTTAATGCCGTCCAATGAACTTGATGCCCTTTTAGGTTTACCCAGCTCAGGTGTATACGCCACTATAACAAAGCAGACAGGTCAGGTTTTATGGCAATCCTCATCAGCACTCGGAACAATACTTCCTCCAGTAGAAGTATTACAAAGTGGTAATAAACGTTTTAATAAACGTAGTGTAGATACACAAAATTACTATAGTTTTTCCTATGGCATAAACTGGATAACTGACTCAAGCACCCTTGCGCTTACATTTACTATTACAACCGATCTGGTGTCGTTTAATAAACAAATCACAGAATACAGAACCACCTTATGGGGCGGGCTATTAGCGATGGCCTTTTTATTAGTTATTAGTCAGGCCGCTATACTACGCTGGGGCTTAACACCACTGCGCCAGGTTGGCATTGAATTAAGCAATATAGAACATGGCAGACAGCAACAAATAGACCAACACTACCCACAGGAAATTGAACAGTTCACCAATAATATCAACAAGTTGTTACAACAGGAACGCGACCAGAAAACACGCTATCGTAATGCCCTGGGAGATCTGGCTCATAGCCTTAAAACACCTCTGGCAGTTATACAGAGCGGTCTGAACTCAAACAGTGAAACAGATGCATCAGCACAGGAACAGATCACGCGGATGAATTCAATTGTTGAATATCAGTTACAGCGTGCCGCAACGGCAGGTACATCCAGTAGCGCTGCATCACTAAATGTGAAAGCCATAATAGACAGAATGCTTGAATCACTAAAGAAGGTTTATCGTGACAAGATAATTACCCTGAATATAGAGGCGGATGAAAACCTTAGCTTTAAAGGTGATGAAGGTGATCTTATGGAGTTATTAGGCAACCTGTTTGATAACGCATATAAATGGGCAAATACCCAGATTACTGTTATAGCCGAAAAGAAAGGTAAAAAGTTATCACTACGTGTAATAGATGATGGTCCGGGTATGAAACCTGAACAGGTAGAAACATTATTACAACGAGGTAAACGAGCCGATCAGAATATTGCTGGACACGGCATCGGGTTATCGATTGTTGGCAATATAGTAGACGCTTATCAGGGAGAGTTATTTATCAGGGAAAGTGCTTCAGGTGGAGCTGAAATTGAAATCATTCTATAGCTAACTGATATCAGATGCCTGTAGTCAAATATTGTTAAAACCACTAAACACCTCCTCCACAGTAAAGACCATATGCCTTCTGTACTTAACATGTCCACACATTAAGCATCAACAACATTAACAACCCGTTCAGCTACCATTCAGCTGATTCGTGATGAAATGAAACCGTAAATTAAATAAAGCGGGAGAATTTTCATGTTAAAGCAGATAAAAACGATAAGCCTTAAAACATCAGCAATACTGATTGGGTTAATAAGCCTGCCCACATTAGCAATAGCAACTGATGATACGACCAGCACACGATCTATCAGTTACAGTACTAATACAGAAACAGGCGAATCAGAAAAGGATGCTTTACTTAAACAATCTAAAATTAAACTTATCACTCCTATGCTTAAACAGGGGTATCGCACAGAATCTGGAAAAACGACTGACACTATAAAAAGCTCTGTTTCAAATTATGCAGGTGACTTTTCAATTTATAACGTATCAACTAATCTGATAAGCGACTTTGATTACGATAACTTTTATCACCGTTTTAGCATTACTATCGATGCAGATACGGTTTATGAGAGTGCAGCAGTTTATGCAAAACTTTATCTTAGTTACGAAGGTGGCCCATGGAACTATTATACAAGCAGTGATACTTACCATATATATGCAGAGAGCGGACTGGATGCATTTGTAATCGAGACTGAACTAGCCGATGGTTTTTCAGCCGGTTATTATGATGTTCGCATTGAATTATATGATGCAGATTATAATCAGTGGTTATTAAGTTATGGTCCATACGATGATAGTTCTATCAACTCACTACCACTAGAAGACAGTTTTAAAGATAGTCATTTTATAGATACAACGTACCCTGTAGAAACTGAAGTTGTTTTTGCAGGCAGCGGTTCAATGAGTTTCTGGTTATTAGCTATAGCAACTCTACTATTAATAACAGTACGATTTAAAGCAACGTCAGAAAAATCATAAAACAATGAAAATCACAACGCAGGAGTTAACTTTAGTTAACTCCTGCAAAAATGGCATGCAATAGTTAAACAGAGTAAAATATTCTTCTCCTCTTCTTTACATATATGCATTATGGCAACACACAAATATCTGGCCAACTACCCGCCTGAACTTATATCTCAGGTAGAATCATTAATAGAAAACCATCGTCTGGCTTCATATCTTCTAGATCGTTATCCTCAGCCACATAATATCGCTAACGACAATGACTTACGTGAATATGTAATTTCACTTAAGAATCAGCATATGAAAAAATCACAGCCTTTAAGCAAAATAAAATACGACAATAAAATTCACGTGGTTAATAATGCGTTAGGCTTACACAGTTATGTTGCTCGTATACAGGGAGGGAAATTAAAAACTAAAAATGAACTACGAGTCAGCTCGGTCTTTAAAAAAACACCGGAAGACTTTTTAAATATGATAGTCGTACATGAACTGGCTCATTTAAAAGAAAAGGAGCACAATAAGGCATTTTATCGATTATGTAATCACATGCTGGGTAATTATCATCAACTGGAGTTTGATATGCGTTTATATCTTATTCAACTGGAAACACACGGCTCACTCTATGACAAATAACGCGTCTTCAAAACTTATTAATATCAACATAGTCAAACCAGTGTTGTTTAAGTTCTTCCAGACTTGTTATGTTTTTCTTAAGCCTGATTTCACCTGTAGCGCCACCACTAATAATGTAACACTCCCCTTCAGACATTACATTCATAATAATGTCATTTTCTATATCTCTATACAAAAACATAGAACAGATATTATACTTCTGTTTTGAGTTAAACATTAAGTCCCTCCCTGATCATATCCAATAAATATTGTGTATTAATTTTGAAATCTAAAGATACAATATCAAGGAAGGTCATACCTGTCTAAGCATGACAATAACTATTCTTTTGACGCCATAAAAAGAAATTTCATGACCGCTAACAACTTTAATTAATAACAGGCACTGTGCATATTTTATAACGTTACTCAAACATAGTTTAAAATTTCTTCAACAATTCGATAACTTCTACTATTGACTGAAAGCGATCTTGAGGTTTTTTCTCCAGCATTTTATGAACCATCTCATTAAGACCTGCCGGTATTTTTTTACATTTCACACTCAGATCAGGAGGTATTTTTGTAAGATGCTGAGCAATAATCGACTGAGCATCACCCTGAAAAGGACGTTCGCCACAAATCATCTGATAAAAAACAATGCCAAGAGAATATATATCGGTACGCTCATCCGTATCATCACCATTTGCCTGTTCCGGGCTCATATAGGCTGGAGATCCCATTACAGTATTAACCTGAGTCAGTACACTTGATTGAACAAGTTTAGAAATACCAAAATCAGTAATTTTTGCATCGCCCTTATTAGAGAGCAATATATTCGCAGGTTTTAAATCTCGATGAATAACACCATGTTCATGTGCATAAGCCAGTGCTTCTGACATTTGCAACATTAATTTAATTACCTTATCTAACGCAAGAGGTAGAGTTGCACTTAACTTCTCTTCAAGATCACCTCCATCTACAAGCTCAATTGCAATTAAAAAAAGATTATTCCACTCGATAAAGTCATAAACCTGAACAATATTCGGATGACTAAAACGTGCCAGCGCAAGAGCCTCCTGGCGAAAACGAGCCAGTTGTTGTTTGTCTGCAGATAACAATGGTGAAAGTTGTTTAAGTGCCACCTGTCGATTAAGGCGAGTATCGTCTGCAAGATAAACAGTTCCCATTGCACCGGCACCTAACTCTTTAATTACCTGATAACGATCAGCTATAAGGGCTTTTTCAGTTTCTGCAATATTTTCCGTTAATACAATTGTTGCCGCTGCATCAGGTGAAAGTTCAGAACTGGCTTCATCAGAACTAAACTGTCTCATTTTCATATTGAGACTATCAATCTTGGTTGTCAGAGCCGATTCAGCCCGTATATCAACAACCCATTCCTGGGCCGCATCATAAAGTAAAACGCTTTGAGAAGGATTCGTACTTATAAGGTTATCAGCCTGCCGCTCTTTATCACTGGCGATTTCATGTGCCTGTTCAAGAGCAACTGGAATATAACGAAGATACAGATAAATAGCCGCTGAAACAGCAACAACCCAGATGACCCAGTGACTAAATATTAATGCACCTGACAGGTAAGGACTTTCTTCTTCGCTGCTAAATAAACCAAATAATACGTCTTGTGTAACTGGTGAAAAAACTTGTGATAAAAGTAAGTCCATTAACGGTAAAATCGCAAAAGGAATTAAAATGAATAGAGCAACAATAAAAATTTGAGGTTTATGTGAAGCTAGTAACCAGTGACGAAAAACTTTAGGCTTGCGCGTAACGACAGGCACAAGTCTGATACTTTCCTGAGTCCGGGTAATAATCTGCTGTTTAATCTGAATAATGCTATCAAGAAACATATAAAAAAAGGAACTACAAAGTTATTATTTTATTGAACAACCAAAATCACATACTACCGAACGCCTCACCAATAGTATTAGCAATATTTTTAATAAAATCAATAAAGTAATCAACGCCTGCCTGATTTTTATCACGTCGACATTCATTCATTGCAGAAATAGCAAGATTAATGGCTGCATGATAATTACCCTTATCAACAAAACTTTGAATTCGTACTGTTTCTGATTCTATATTCATATTTATGACCAGATACCAATATATCAGTAAAAATCGAGATGCAAGGTAGTATTATCGCGCCTCTATACCATTTATTTTACTTCACCTTAGCAAACGATACACGTTAAATTGAATAACAGGCATTATCAGTATCCGACAGTTGTCGATATGACATTATTAAAAAGACTTTAAGAAGTGCAATAAATAGAAAAATAATAAAGATTTAGTCACTCCAGCACAGTCATATATAGGTACAGACTGTAATGACTAAATTTAATTAGAAGCTGAAAAGTTGTACGTCTAATTTCTTCGGGTATAAGTATTCATTAAATACAACGTTTCAGACCGAATAACACTCAGTGGTATTGGTGTTTCAAGCTGTAACCCGGCATAACCATGGTCAACTCGGATAACCTGCCCACTTAAATCAAATTCCCTGCCATCAGGAAAGGCGATAATAGCGATAACACTGTCATCGACCAGAAAAGCGGGATCATCATCTATTTTAACTTTCATCCCGTATTCTGAGACATCTGCTATTTCATAATTATCGATATCAATTACTAATGAGGGACGGTGAACCTGTGGATATGCTAGCCGAAAGTATTCTCGTTGCTTATTATCTTTCATTTGCAGCCTTGACGCGTGTATTTTCATTTATTGTTTTAATATCATATATTCGCAAGCCAATATTAAGCAGCCGAATATGTATTGTATTATCAATAGATTATGTGCTATTTACTATCGCCCAAACGGGTGATTTTTAAGGTAATTTTAATAACCTAGGATTAGTAGCGGCAAAAACAGAACAAGCTTTAATTAAAAAAAGCACTAGAAAAAACAGCATTAAACATCAATACTTTATAACATAATAAAATATTGATGCTTTATGCTTGTAGATTAAAGCTATCTAATTTCAATATTGACTGTAGTTTTTCCTTCTCTGATTCCTCGCCTCAATTGAAAACTGAGTTCGATAGAAAGCCAGGGCGCTCTGACCATTAGAAGACACGTCAAAAACCTTCCAGCCCTGATTGCTTTTATACATTCTGAAACTGAGGCGCTGTGGATACGGGCTGCCCTTCTGATAAGCCAGTAATCGTAAGGTAAGTTCACCAGTACGAGCATTACCTGTTGGCCTTAAATACTTCACACGACTGAGTCGATACTCTGATAATTTATCAACCATTGCAGCCAGAAAAAGGCGACGAAGTTTTTGCTGCATGGCCGTTGCCTGCTGCGGGCTCATGTATTGTGCCTGACGACCAGCTGTCCACTTTGTCATATAAGCAAAGTCAAAAAATGGAGCAATGGTTTTCTCTACAAAAACCTCAAGTGGCACCGCATTTTTTCCACCTCTATTTGCAAGGTACTTCGTAAATTGCACTATACCCTGCTTTAATACATCAGCAGGTGATTGTTGTACAGCTTGAGGTGGAGGTGATGCGGAGTAACGTTGATAAGGGTTTGCAAAAGACGGCGATAAGAGTAAACACAGAGTTAAAGCGGTAAGAACACGACACAATTTCATTCATTTCTCCTGTCATTTATATCAGTACACATTCAGAACAGTTACCTGAGTATGATAAAAACACAGTTTTCATATAATTAACAGGCAAATCTACACAAAGACAAAAAGCAATCATATTGATCATATTATCGAAAAAATTACCTGCCTAATTTTTAAGCCCAAACAAGCTTGATTGTGTTGAAATACAAAAATACCAGACGCCATGTACGAATGGATGCTGCTTGAATCATATTAGCGCAGAGTATAAACTTCATCCGGATGAAAACGTTATACAACAATAAAGTTGCTCAATATGTGCTGATTATCTGCCTGTCAGCTGCAATATTGTTTGTGCAATCTTTCAAGTTACACATGCACATACAGCATGATGACGCCCCCTTATCTTATGTAGCTGAAGGCCATCTCGTCGGTCTGCATGTAGCATTTCCACCGCACAAAACAACTTATATTAATCATCATCAGGTAACTACTCAGGATCATCATCACCCTGTAGAAATTGACGTCAGCTCCAGTACTTTTGTAAAAAAGATGGGGTTATTAAATCCGTTCATATTACTATTTTTTATTATAAGCATTCTTATATGCGTGACACACACATGTCGCATTCTTAGAAAGCACGATTCTAATGCTGAACGTCCTGCAAACTATTATTTAATCCAGCCTCCTCTACGCGCACCTCCCTGCTAAATACCACTACCTGTAATTCACACGGGTACATCTACTGTAATTAATAATTTTTTCTACAATGAATCTATCGTAGATATCTGCGGATAATAGTTTTTAATTACAAAACTTATCTTGAAAATATTTAATTAAATACCGTCAACCATGCACTATGACTGCACAAAAAACTGACGTTTTAAGAATTAACCGACAAAGGAAATAACATCAACATGTTATCCAGATCAGCTAATATTTTATTCAGCTGTACGCTGTTGTTTTTTAACACCGCGTTACAAGCTGACTCAGGCCTGAAATCACATGAGCATAAGAATGCAAATACTCATAGCATTAATTTACACGATGCAATAAATAAAACATTTGAACATAATCCGACACTACATGCTTTTAACTATGCACTTAAAGCACAAACCGGCAGACAGTTAGAGGCTAGTCTGGCACCTGGCACTAATGTAAGTTTCGACATAGAAGATGCGCTTGGGTCAGGAGACTTTAAAGGCACTGATAATGCACAGGCGACACTGAGTATTGCCTGGGTATTAGAAGGTAAAATACGACAGGGCTATATTGATGTAGCTCGCGCAGGAACATCTTCACTTTCCACTCAGACGAAGATCAAACGCCTTGATGCAGCCGCTGAAACAGCTCGTTTATATATTATCAGTCTGGCTAATCAGGCTCGATTGAACAATGCAGTTAAAACCTTAAACCTGGCAAAAGAGACTGTGGCTGCGGTAAAAAAACGCGTAACTGCAGGAAAAACACCAGAAGCTGAACTGGCAAGAGCCCGCGCAGAGTTTGCTCGCCGTCAACTTGGGTATGAGGATATTGAACATGAACTGAGTTCTGCCATACGCTTATTAGCTGCGCAATGGGGTGAGACATACCCTGTCTTTACGCAGGTTGAAGGAAATATTTTCACCCTGCCTGCAATCATGCCTTTTGAAACACTTAAAACACAGATTAAACAGAGTCCGGATTTAACTCGCCTGATGTCAGATAAACGATTAAAACAAGCACAGTTAAAACTGGCTGAGTCACAAAGTAATTCTGAATGGCGTGTGAATCTGGGCATACGTCATTATGAAACAACAAATGATCAGGCTCTGGTTGCCGGCATTAGCATTCCTTTTGGTGAACGCAGTAGAAATAAGGGGCGCATAATTGAGGCACGAGAAAATTTGTCTCAGACACTGGCTGAAGCAGACGCATTAAAAGTTCATATTGAAACTACTCTTTACGTGTTATCTGAGGAACTGCAACACAGCTTGCATCAAGTTGATACCTATAGCAAAGATATTATTCCGCAACTTGAAAAAGCGCTAAAAGAAACACAAAGAGCATATAACTTAGGTCGCTATAGTTACCTTGAATGGAGCAGTGTACAGGCTGAATTACTGGATGCACGTAGCGCATTAGTTGAAGCAAGTATCGATGCTCACTTGAAAGTCATTGAAATTGAACGTTTAACCGGCATGCCAATGGCACAACTAAAAATGCAACCGGTTAACAAATCATGAGAATAATTATGAATACTTTTTTAAAACGACCAGTAATAAAAAATTCTGGAATCCAGTTATTAACAATCCTTTTGATGAGCATCCTTCTGGCCGCATGTGACAACACAAATTCCGAGCAACACAGTTCAAAACATAATACGCACGGTACAACATCAGAAGTTGAAGTTGTGAAGGGTCCTCATGGTGGCCGTCTGTTAACCAGTGGAGACTTTACCCTTGAGTTATCTATTTTTGAAACCGGTGTGCCACCAGAATTTCGTGCATGGGCAAGCCTGAAAGATAAACTTCTAACACCAGACGAAATTGATCTTAATATTACTTTAACTCGCCTGAGTAACAACGAAGAAGGCAAGATTGATGAAATAAAATTCATAACTCATGGCGATGCTCTGCGCGGTGACAGTGTTATTTATGAGCCCCATTCATTTATTGTCACCATCAATGCTACACATAACGGAATCAGACATAACTGGCAATATGATAATTTTGAAGGCCGCACAAAAATTGAAACTGCGGTTGCCAAAGCACTCGAGATAAAAACAGATATTGCCGGACCCGTATTATTGCAGGAAACAATTAATGTATTCGGACAAATTAACGCAAATACTGAACGTGTTA
Organism: endosymbiont of Galathealinum brachiosum; assembly: GCA_003349885.1. Taxonomy (NCBI): domain Bacteria; kingdom Pseudomonadati; phylum Pseudomonadota; class Gammaproteobacteria; species endosymbiont of Galathealinum brachiosum. The sequence continues at coordinate 405,770 of QFXC01000008.1, forward strand.
GTCAACTGGGAGCACGTTTTGCAGGTATTATTAAGTCGGTTTCAGCGTCAATGGGCGACACGGTTCGTAAAGGACAAACACTAGCGACTATTGAGAGTAACGAAAGCCTTAATTTATATACGATTAAAGCGCCTATCAGTGGTGTCATTACATCACGTAACGCCAACCCTGGTGAACGAACTAACGATCAGGTGTTATTTACCATTACAGACACTTCATCGGTATGGGTTGATTTGGCCATTTTTCCAGGTGATGTAAGTCGCGTAAAAATGGGTGCAACTGTTAGCTTTAAACTTGCAAACAATACCCAGACAGCTCAAGGAAAAATTACATTTATCAATGTAATTACGCAAACTAATCAATCCGTAACTGCTCGTATGGTTATCGATAATAAAGATGGAAAGTTTTTACCTGGCAGTTATGTTAAAGCAAAAATTAAAGTGGGCGAACACGCAGTGCCATTAGCAGTCAAACGTTCCGGATTACAGGCCTTTAGAGATTTTACCGTTGTTTATGCCAAAGTTGGTGAAGAGTATGAAGTGCGTATGTTAGAACTTGGTCGACAGGACGATGAATGGATAGAAGTGCTGGGCGGATTACATGCCGGCACTCATTACGTCAGTGAAAACAGTTATGTCATCAAGGCCGATATTGAAAAATCCGGCGCATCACACGACCACTAAGGACCAATCATGCTTGAATTTATTATAAAATTTTCGCTGGCCCGACGTTGGCTGGTAATTGCACTTGTATTTATGACTATGCTCCTGGGCACATGGAAATTCACCCAGTTACCCATTGATGCCGTACCTGATATTACCAATGTACAGGTTGTCATTAATACAGCCGCTGCGGGTTATACGCCACTGGAAGTAGAACAGCGTGTCAGTTACCCGATTGAAACCGCTATGGCTGGCCTGCCAAAATTATCCTACACACGCTCTTTATCACGTTATGGGCTATCTCAGGTAACCATCGTTTTTGAAGAAGGCACAGATATTTATTTTGCCAGACAACTCGTCGGCGAACGACTCAGTAGCGCGAAATCAAACTTACCTGCCAGTCTTGAGCCAGAACTTGGCCCTATCTCTACTGGTCTGGGTGAAATTTTCATGTTCACTGTTGATGCTGAAAATGGAGCAACTAACGCCGATGGTAGCCCGGTTACTTCTACTGATTTACGCTCAGTGCACGACTGGATTATTCGTCCACAATTAATGCGTGTATCAGGTGTGGTTGAAATCAACCCCATCGGCGGATACAAAAAACAAATTCTGGTTGCACCAGAACCAGAAAAACTTCTGGCTTATAGAATTAGTTACGCCGATGTTGTTAACGCACTGGAACAAAACAATACTAATCGAGGTGTCGGTTTTATTGAACGCAATGGCGCACAATTGTTAATGCGAGTTCCTGGGCAGGCCAGCAACCTGGCCGAATTAGAAAATATTCTTATTCTTCAACAACAGGGTATTCCTGTTCGCATAAAAGATGTCGCAAAGGTTAGCCTTGGAAAAGAATTACGTTCAGGTGCGGCCACTCAAAATGGCCATGAAGTTGTTTTAAGCACGGTATTTATGTTGACCGGTGAAAACAGCCGCGCTGTTGCAAACGATGTAGCCATAAAACTGGAAGAAATTAAAAGTAGTTTACCTACAGGAATAACGGCAACAGCCGTTTATGATCGTACCAGTCTGGTTGATAAAACATTAGCGACTGTGCAGAAAAATTTACTCGAAGGCGCACTACTCGTTATTTTTGTGCTTTTTTTATTACTGGGTAATATGCGAGCCGCATTTTTAACTGCAGCGATCATTCCAATTGCTATGTTGATGACAATTACAGGAATGGTGCAAAGCAAAGTCAGTGCTAACTTAATGAGTCTTGGTGCACTTGATTTTGGTCTCATCATTGATGGTGCAGTTATCATAGTTGAAAACTGTTTACGCCGACTGAGTGAATCCGGGCGCAATAAAACACTGGAATTAAAAGAACGCCTGGCACTGGTTTTTGATGCGACGCAGGAAGTCATTCGCCCTGCACTGTTTGGCGTTTTTATTATTACTGCCGTTTATATTCCAATTTTTGCTTTAACCGGTGTTGAAGGAAAAATGTTTCACCCTATGGCGCTCACCGTTATTATTGCACTGGTTAGCGCAATGATTCTTTCCATCACGTTTGTTCCTGCAGCTATTGCTTTGATATTTCGTAAACCAATAAAAGAGAAAGAAGGAAAAGTCATTAAAACTGCATGCTCAGTGTATAAACCTGTATTAATGTTATCACTGAAATTTCGCTGGAGTGTGCTTGCAGCAGCGATGATTTTAATTATTGTTTCCGCAGCCCTTACCCCGAAACTGGGTTCTGAATTTATGCCCAATTTAGATGAAGGCGATATCGCAATGCACGCACTGCGCATACCTGGAACCTCACTAGATCAGGCAATACATTTACAGAAAAACTTAGAAGCTGAAATTAAAAAACTCGCCGAAGTTGAAACGGTATTTACAAAAATCGGTACAGCTGAAGTGGCGACTGACCCCATGCCACCCAGTGTGGCGGATAATTTTATTATTCTTAAATCCCGTGAAAACTGGCCTGACCCGGAAAAACCAAAATCTCAGGTAGTAGCTGAGCTTGAAGCACTGGTCACACCTGTTCCGGGAAATCGTTATGAATTTTTACAACCCATTCAAATGCGTTTTAACGAATTACTTGCTGGCGTTCGCGCAGAACTCGCTGTAAAAGTTTTTGGTGATGATTTCGATCAACTCATAAAGCTAGGTGAAGAAATTGAATCGGCTGTTAAAACTGTTTCAGGTGCAGCGGATGTCTCAGCTGAACAGGCCACGGGTTTACCAGTAATGACAATACAACCTGATCGTGAAGCCATGTCTCGTTATGGTCTGAGCATAATAGAACTACAGGATGTACTGGCGACAGCATTAGGGGGTAGTGTTGCCAGTCAGTTTTATGAAGGTGATCGTCACTCAGATATAGTTGTTCGTTTAGATGAAAAATTACGGTCGGACACGGATAGCCTGATCAGGCTGCCGGTAATGCTGGCTAACGGTGATTACATCCCATTAGGTGAAGTCGCCAAACTTAATATACTTAACGGTTATAACCAGATTTACAGGGAAAACAGTAAACGTCGTATTGTTGTCACCGCAAATGTTCGTGGTCGTGACCTTGGATCATTTGTGAAAGATGTACAAAAAGCGATTGAAGACCGTGTTGAGATACCGGCTGGGTACTGGGTAGAATATGGTGGCACCTACGAGAAACTACAATCAGCTACTCAACGTCTATCTATTGTAGTGCCATTAACATTAGCGTTAGTTATTGGTTTGCTTATTATGGCACTGGGCTCAATTAAAGATGCAGCCATCATTTTTTCAGGTGTGCCATTGGCTCTAACCGGTGGAATACTAGCTCTATTGTTACGCGACATTCCATTTTCAATTTCAGCTGCAGTCGGGTTTATTGCCCTGTCAGGTATTGCTGTTCTCAATGGCCTCGTCATGGTTGCATTTATTCGTGATTTACGCATGCATGGACAACGCTTAAATGATGCTATAGTTGACGGCGCACTTACCCGGTTACGTCCCGTATTAATGACAGCTCTGGTAGCCGCACTTGGCTTTATTCCAATGGCTCTTAATACAGGTATTGGCTCGGAAGTTCAGAGACCACTTGCAACTGTTGTTATTGGTGGAATTATTTCATCAACCCTGTTAACGCTTGTGGTATTACCTGCATTGTATAAATTAGTACATGCACGAGAAGATAAATAGTGAATATTATTAGATTAAAAAATAAACTATTAACCCAATAATTTAATACAACATCGGATATTCACGCCTGATTTTTTCAATTCCAGTGTAAACCTCGTCAGGTAATTTGAGTGATATAGAGTCAATGTTACTTTTTAACTGCTGCATTGTTGTCGCACCAATCAGCGTTGAATTAACAAATCTTTGATCATTAACAAAAGCTAATGACATCTGACAGACATCTAAATCATATTGTTTAGCCAGCTTTATGTATTGTTTAATTGCTGCATCAGTATGATTAGAACTTCGAAAATCAGGCCGTGAATCCAGCGACAGACGCGAACCTTCAGGGCGCGCTCCGTTCAGATATTTGCCACTTAACATACCTCTTGATAAAGGTGACCAGGCAAGTAACCCACAGTCCTCATGAGTTGCTATTTCACTCAGGTCCGGCTCAAAATGGCGACATAATAAAGAGTATTCGTTTTGAATAGATGCCATACGGGGCATATTGTTTGATTCGGCTAATTGCAGCCATTTAGTCATACCCCATGCCGTTTCATTTGATAAACCAATATGCCGAATTTTTCCTGCCTGAATCAGTTCATTCATTACCTGTAATACTTCGAGAAAGTTTTCTTCTTCAGCCTGCATATCAAAATCTGGCTTAAAGCCCCACACCTGACCAAAATGATATGAGCCCCGATTAGGCCAGTGCAATTGGTAGAGATCTATATAATCAGTTTGTAATCGGCTCAGGCTACCTTCTACAGCCTGCATTATATTTTTTCTATCTATATAACTCTTCCCCTCCCTTATCCATGATAAACCCGGACCGGTTATTTTTGATGCAAGAATAACCCTGTCACGATTTTTTCTTTCAGCAAACCAGTTACCTATAATCGTTTCAGTCGTTCCAAAACTTTCTTTTGTGGGAGGTATTGCATACATTTCGGCAGTGTCAAAAAAATTAATACCTTTCTCAAGGGCATAATCCATTTGCTCAAAACCCTGATCCTGCGTATTTTGGCATCCCCAGGTCATGGTACCCAGCCCAATAACACTTATATCTAGTTCGGTTCGTCCCAGCTTTCTGTATTCCATTTTTTACCTTTTGTATTTAACACTTTTTGATTATGTATATTTATTTAACTATAGGGTTTCAACAATGATTCAATTATACCAACCTCAACTCGATAAATATAAATAACCACCATTATTTAGACATAATATTGCAAAAGAAACTAATACACTGATTTCTTCTTTAATAAATGATAATTTATTAAAAATTGACATGTATCCTTACCTTATAAGCTTTCCTGTTGATAATAACACCTGTGAATCCAGATTTTTAATCTAAAAATGCGCTATCAAATCAGGATTAATTGCATTTTAACAACTATAAATTATTCTACTCCTAAAACATTACATATTATGAGAGTATTAACCAGTATCGGGTTATAAATACCAATAATCTAAAACACTAACATAGAGTCTATATATGAAAACAATGAAAGCATTAGTAAAAAAGGAAGCTAAAGAAGGCATCTGGATGGAGGATGTAGCCATTCCAGAGGTAGGAAACAATGATGTTTTAATTAAAATCCATAAAACGGCTATCTGCGGAACCGATATACATATATACAACTGGGATGATTGGGCACAGAAAACCATTCCAGTACCAATGACGATTGGTCATGAGTTTGCCGGAGAAATTACCGAAATGGGCTCAAATGTTGGTGGGCTTAAAATAGGTGATATCGTTTCTGGCGAAGGACACATAGTTTGTGAACGTTGCCGCAACTGTCTGGCTGGACGACGCCACCTCTGCCCTAATACAATTGGTGTGGGTGTTAATCGTACCGGTGCATTTGCAGAATACATATCCATACCTGCTAAGAACGTTTATAAACCTGGCAAGGCAATTTCGACAGAACTTCTAGCCTGTTTTGATCCATTTGGAAATGCAGTACATACCGCTTTATCATTTAATATGGTTGGTGAGGATGTATTAATAACCGGTGCCGGCCCAATCGGAATTATGGCAGCTATGGTAGCCGCACATTGTGGTGCACGTAATATTGTAATTACTGATTTAAATCAGTATCGACTGGATTTATGTAAAAAAATTGTACCTAGAGCCATCCCATTAAATGTAAATGATGGCCCTATCAGTAAAGACATGATGCATGAGTTGGGTATATTTGAAGGTTTTGATGTTGGACTGGAAATGTCCGGTTCACCAGATGCATTTAAAACAATGCTCAGTTTAATGATTAATGGCGGTAGTATTGCCATGTTAGCAATTATGCCAGACGGTACCGGTATCGACTGGAATCAGGTAGTTTTTAAAGGTCTGTTTATTAAAGGCATATATGGCCGAGAAATTTTTGAAACCTGGTACAAAGGTACAATGATGGTTCAAAGTGGTATTCCACTCGATAAAATCATTACCCATCGTTTTCACTATACTGATTTTCAAAAAGGTTTTGATGTGATGCGTTCAGGTGAGTCTGGTAAGGTTATTCTTAACTGGCAGGACGATTAAAAATATTAATATTCTGAATAATTTATTATTATGCGACTCAAATTCATGACTAATACTAATCGCATGAATTCGTAACCATTTACAGAAAAAAGAGATAACCATGAGTTTTAAAAGCACCAAAGTAAGTTTAACGAAAGATCTAGCCGAAATTAAAGAAGCTGGTTTATGGAAAACTGAACGCATTATCGCTTCACAACAAAAAAATGATATAACCCTTGCCGATGGCAGTGAAGTTATTAATATGTGCGCAAATAATTATCTGGGTCTGGCAAACAGTCCACAGGTTATACAAGCTGCTAAAGACAGTTATGATAAATGGGGGTTTGGTTTATCATCGGTACGTTTTATCTGTGGTACACAAACCATTCATAAAACGCTTGAAGACAAAGTATCAGAATTTTTAGGTATGGAAAATACCATTCTTTACGCTGCCTGCTTTGATGCCAACACAGGACTTTTTGAAACGATACTAAATAATGAAGATGCTATTATTTCTGATGAGCTGAATCATGCCTCAATTATTGATGGTGTACGATTATGTAAAGCAGCACGATATCGTTATAAAAATAACGACATGTTAGATCTCGAAGAAAAACTAAAAGAAGCCAAACAAACTGGTGCACGTCGCATTTTAATCACTACGGATGGTGTGTTCTCTATGGATGGCACTATTGCTCAACTAGATAAAATTTGTGACCTGGCAGATAAGTATGATGCAATGGTTCACCACGATGATTGTCATGCGGTTGGCTTTATGGGAAAAAATGGCCGTGGTATACATGAATACTGCGGTGTAATGGATCGTGTTGATATTATTACCGGCACCTTTGGTAAAGCATTAGGTGGCGCATCCGGTGGTTACACATCTGGACGTAAGGAAATTATCGACATGTTACGCCAACGCTCTCGCCCTTATTTATTTTCAAACACAGTAGCACCGGCAATATGTGCAGCAACACTTAAAGTTCTGGAGATGTTATCAACATCTACGGCTTTGCGTGATCAACTACAGAAGAATACACACTACTTTAGAAAAGGTATGCGAGATGCGGGGTTCGATGTTGATGAAGGTGACCACCCTATTGTTCCTGTTATGTTAGGTGATGCAGTGTTAGCACAAAAAATGTCACAAAGATTACTTGAGCAAGGTGTATATGCAGTCGGTTTCTTTTTCCCGGTAGTTGCTAAAGGAAAGGCACGTATACGCACTCAAATTTCAGCTGCTCATACAAAAGAGGACCTGGATACGGCTATTAGTGCTTTCAGAAAGACGTACAATGAATTAACTAATGCGCATTAAAATCCTGGAACACTCAGGCCAATATAGCCTGATACAGTAAATACAGCCTTCTATAGCAACTTTTGAAAGTAGTTACAGCTGTAAATCTGAACTATATCTCACATTTACCTGCTGAACACCGTATAATATGCTGAAAAAAGAATCAGATAATAATAGATTCTCTAATAAATGTTAAAACTAAACGATTAAATTTGATACGGATATGACTATAAAAACACCTACCCCTGCTCGTGCAGCACATGAGATGCTTGAAGTTAAGAAATTATTAACATCTAAAGAAGTCAACTCACATATAAAACTTGGCTGGAAACTAATAGGTACTTTCAATTCATCCTGCGAAAAAGATGAAAAAACTCTCAATTACTGCATTGGATGGCCTAAATCAGCAGGAAAAATACAAAGCCCTGTAAAATCTTTCAATCAGAAAAACAAAGCAAGTAAAAACAAAAATAAATTTATTTACAGCATAAATTAATTTATTCATATTCTACAAATATTTTTAACACTACATCTTATAATATTGTGTAGAAATCATGCGTTTGCCTATAATATTTTAAACTTTTCTTTTTTATTCACTAATTTTAAAAAAAAAGAGCTGGAAAACCAGCTCTAAATTCGATCAATATAAATATCAGGTATTAGCTAGCTGATTTTTTATCTTCTGCGTTAACCACTGTTTTTTCTTCTTCTGTTGTTTTACCGGCTTCTTTTGTTACTTCTTTAGTCTCAGCAGCAATATTTTTATTAAAAATTACATTTACCGAACCAGTTGCATTATTAACAGGTTTTACAATTACGTCTGTTGATTCCTGATTTGACTCAACATCAGTAGGAGTTGCTACTTCATTATTAATTGTTTCACCTGTTTCTGTCGTTTCAACTTCGGTAGCAGGCGTTTCAACAATTGCCTCTTCAGTTTGAGAGTCTACACTTGCTGATTTTTCATTACACGCTGAGATCACAAACAAACCACTCATAACTAATACTGCTAATAAGATACTATTTTTCATATATAATCCTCTGTTAAATTTAATTTAAAACATTTTTTAAAGCTTGAGACGTGACGATATCATCAAGCAACAGAGTTTAAATATTTAATTACTATTATTATAAAACACTTCACAAAAGTAATTCATAAATACAGTATTTAATAAATTATTTAATTAATATGAATTACTTCAAGTTTTTAAATTGCATACTATGAGTTAGATTAAAAATAGAACTACTTTAAACTATTTTCAAGTTCAACCAGTTCACGGTCTCGAATACCCAACAAATATAAAATTGCATCAAGACCTAAATTAGTTATAGAGTGTTTAGCCTGTTCTTTTACTAAAGGCTTTGCATGAAAAGCAATTCCTAAACCAGCTATAGCTAACATAGGTAAATCATTCGCTCCATCACCTACCGCAATGACCTGTTCTGTGCTTATCCCTTCCTGCTGAGCTATTTGAGTTAATAATTTAGCTTTCATCTGCCCATCAACAATCTCACCTTTCACTTTGCCAGTTAATTTACCATTTTCAAAATCAAGCTGATTGGCATAAACATAATCGACACCCAGCTTTTCTTTTAAATATTCTGCAAAATAGGTAAAACCACCTGAGAGAATAGCCACTTTATAACCAAAATGACGAAGATGTCTAATCAAACGAGCAGCACCTTCAGTAATAGGTAGACTTTCAGCTATTTCTTTCAATACCGATTCATCCATTCCTTTCAACAAAGCCATGCGTTGACGGAAGCTTTCAGAAAAATCGATTTCACCGCGCATTGCAGATTCAGTAATTTTCGCTACCTGATCACCTACTCCAGCAGCTTTAGCCAGTTCATCAATAACTTCAACCTGTATTAAAGTTGAATCCATATCAAAACAAACCAGTCTGCGGCTGCGCCGATAAAGATTATCTTCCTGAACAGCGATATCGAGATCTAACTCCTGTGATATATGCAAAAAGGATGCATGCATAGCTGCTATATCCTGCACATCACCCGTTAAAGACAACTGAACCGATGCCCCTCTAGAAGATGAATTGCCCTGCTGACTTAACGACAAACGACCAGACAAACGACTAATCTGATCAATATTGAACCCCTGGTCTTTAACTACTTCGGTAACCCTGCTCAGATGTTTAGCCGTAATTTGCCTGCCTAGTAAGGTTACGATATGTTTTGCCTGACCCTGCGCGTTTACCCAATGCTCATATTCTGCTTTTGTAATGGGCGTAAAACGGGCATTCAAATTTAATTCATGCGCTTTAAACAAAATATCCTTAAATACAGAACAGCTTTTAGCATCTTCAGGCGATTCAATTAAAAAGCCCAGAGATAGACTTTCATGAATAACTGACTGACCGATATCGAGTATATTGATATCATAACTTGATAAAATTGACATTAATGCAGAAGTTAAACCTGCTCGATCCTGACCTGAGATAGTAATTAATACAACCTCTGACATTTATCACCCACCTGACTCATCTAATTAAACAAACACCATTTTATCAGAATCAGGGAGGTTATGTACTTCGCTCTCATAAATACACATATACATTAAAGCATTTTTATAATGTCTATCTAAGAGCCAGGCCAGACATTACTAACAGCTAGCACTCTATATAATTAATACACATATTTATTAGTGTAATTATAATTCGTTGACGAATGCCTTTGGGCTCTCCTTTCCTGCTCTACCTGTTTAAAAATTAACTGCATTGCCCGTAAATAGGGTACAACACCATTTTTAATCATTATCTTTCGCCCCTCTTTACTATGTGCAAAAGCTATAAATGCTTTTATCTCTTTAAGCCGCGGGCTATCTTTTCTGTAAGTTAAATACAGGGGTCTATACAATAGATATCCGCCCTTCTTTATTGACTCTGTATCAGGTGAAACACCATTAAGGTTAAGTATTTTTAAATCACGTAATCGTGCACTACTAATACCTGATATACCTAAAGCATATATATTTTGCTGTATGGATTTTTCCAATGGGCCACTGGATTTAAACTCCTGTGATGAATCGAACTCGACATACGGACTGTAAAAAAGTAACTTTCTGATCATAAATCCAACACCCGATATTTTACCCTGACGAGTAAAGAGTTCAATTTTATGATCCGGGCCACCTAGCTCCTTCCAGCTTGTTAGTTCACCCATGTATATAGATTTCAACTGCTCAAGTGTTATATTTTTCACCGGATTATTCTTGTGTACAATTACGGCTAGAGCATCCCATGCAAGTGGCTCAAAAGATACCGAACTCTCTAAATCATTTCCTGGTAAATATAAACGACAGGAACCACCTAAATCAGCACTTTTATCAGATACTTTTCTAATACCTTTGGTTGCTCCTCCTCCCTGTATATTTATATCTATTCCAGTTTTCTTCTTAAATGATTTAGACATCTCATTCATATAAGCTTTTTTGCTTATTCCGCAACCGACCCAGTTGATAGTATCGGAATAAGCGATTGAACTAAAAAAATACAAAACAAATAATTTTGCTAATAACACTAAATTAATACTTTTCATAACGGACTACTCATTTCAATCATAAATAATAAAATCAGAATAACAAATACTAATAGTTATACTTTGTCATATTTTCTAAAGTTATCTGTTAATAGATTCATATCGACCAATGAACACAGTAAGGCATCGATTAAAGTTGAGTCTTCATACATAATCCTGTAACTAGTCACTTTTATAGTAAGAGCTGAACCGGTAATAATCGAACCTAATACCAGTAACGAACCTAATGACAAAGTAGAAACACCCGTTATACCCTGACCAATCGTGCAACCCATCCCTAGCACTCCACCTGTACCCATTAAAACAGCACCCGATATATGTTTAATTGCATCTTCTATATTATAAAACCAGATAAATCTAAACTGTTTTGAAAAGATAGAAGCTATAAAAGAACCGGATATCACACCAAAGATAGCAACAACACCAAATGTAATTAAAGAAAAATCAAATGGACTAGCTGCATAATTTAACATTTCACCCATTGGGTTTATAAATGTATAAGATTGCACACCGACACCCACAGGAACCACATCCATCCACTCTGCAGCTTCAATGGCTTGTTGACCTAGAGAACCTCCAGATATAAACCAACCAGCTACAACCATTAGACCGATGATAATACCGCCCAATATATTATGTTTTGTATTAAGTAAGTCTTTTGACTTCAAAGCTATAAATAAAAATATGAAAGCTACTGATAGACCAGTAATTAATCGAATTATATCCACATCATTAAAATTAAAAAATGATAAAATAATTGAATCTAATGATTGATTTTTAATCTGATATAAAGACAGGTCAATTGCGGTCGAGTTAATCCAGCTATGAAAAATAATTTCATACAACTCTGTTTTAGTTAGAAGATATGCTGTTGCCCCAGTTATTAATAAAACCATTAATGACTTTAAGTTCCCTCCACCAATATTAACCATCGTTTTATTACCACAACCACTAGCTAATGTCATACCAACACCGAATAGTAGCCCACCTAATACATAACGTAACCATGCAAAATTTGCCGTTTTATATGGCGGCAGGGTTGAATCAAAAGAGATACCGTAAAAATATTGCATTAACACCACTCCAGCTATAGCAACTGAAATTGCCAGCATCCAGGCGCCAATACGACCGGTATCTCCCATATTAATCCAGTCTGAAACTGCACCCATAGTGCAGAAATTTGTTTTATTCGCAGCAAACCCCATAATAAGAGCAGCAGAAAATGATAAAAGAAGAACGATAATTGTAGCATCGATTTCCATTAGATTAACCTCAAAAATTAGTTAAATGAAAACCCTTTATTAGATAAAATATTTAATTCAGGGGGGGGGGGATATATAAAATATCATTGAGAATATGAATCAAAAATAATACACAGGTGTATAAAGTAGAAAACAGTAGGCACTTCATCAATCTCAGTCATGCAAAATTTAAATGTATAATTAATACAATTATGAGAAACACCAGATTTTGATAACAGGTTAACCCAATATTCAGTCCATTTATTACGGTCTGACTTAAGGCCCCACTTATCATTAAACTCTTCATACATATTATCTACAATTTCGTTTACTTTATTCATATAAGTAGAATCATGATAAAGATCGAATTCAATCACTGTGCACATTCACATTTCCTGATTATTTATAAAGTATATTGTCAAAATCCATTACAAACTGATTTATTAATATTGAGAAGAACGATATGACGTAAATTACGTATTGTTAATTCAATAAAAGAAAAATATGCATCCCTGCAAAATTTACTTAACTTAAGCTTCACTTCCATTTAAATACTTAGGTAAGAAGATAAGAGCAATCTATATGCCAACAACAGATAAAAACTAAATTTTGACTAACAACCAATGAAATTCTTCATATACAGCAACACATTGAGGATAATTAGAAGATAGTAATATAGACATTATTGAAAGCATAAATTTCAAAAATGAAACATAGCTGTTTCAATTTAAAACAGCTATGTTTCATATTGAAACACTTCATGTAAGTAATAATTAATATTAATTTAGATATGATTAAAACATTAAAGACACTGTATTATTAGATTAAGATTGTTTATATGAAACAAGCGACTATCATATATAGATATGATAATAAACAGTTTAGATATACCATATCTATAAAGTGACAACTTTCTATATTTTTTATAACCGATACTATATAAGCACCACACAAGACAAGCGGATATTAAAATAACATAAAATACATTTTTGTATAAGCACTATGATAATAACATCACTTAAGTCTCATTATATAATCGCTGTTGTCGTTTTATTTAGCGCAATAATTATTACACTCGTTTATACATCTATAAATGTAAATCAGAGCAGCGAAAAAAGCCTTAATATAGTTGATGATCGTAGAATAATTCAACAAGCAAGCGCTCAATTAAGAGATAGCATTTGGGAAACAGACTTCGCATTAAACTCTTACATCCATACCTCTTCAGAAATAAACAAAAGCAATTTATTGCTCAATCTTGATATTTTATTAAACAGCATAAACAATCTGATTCTTAACAGCGAAAGAAACATTGGTGACCATCAACCGTTATTAAATCAGATAATGTCCATGAAAAAGCTCATTAACACCGTTATCAGCTTTAGAGAAGATCGAAGCAAACGCTTCCCTACTCTTTCAATACTTGAAGAAACACTGTATCCGATTAATCTTGAATTTGTGACTATTAACTCATTGGCCATTGGTGATATTCCATTAGTATCGATGTCAACAGATAATGCTGAATTGTTTGATCTCTTCTCTGATACCCTTAGACTATGGCATCGTATGATTTCCTCATTCAGGTTATTCGTTGCTTATCGAACTGAAACCATCAATAACCCTGAAGCAGGTATGAAAAATGAATTAAATGATATAGATACTTTATTTTCAGGAGTGAGAGCAACTTTACAAAAAATTAAAAAATCAGAAACAAGAAACAAAGCATCACTTGAAAACTCAGCTATCACTACTAATCTGATTGATCTATCGGAAGAATGGTATAAAAGCTTTAAAGTAGTAAGTAAAATACATACTTCAGCAGAATGGCGGCAGGATGATATTATCATTAGCCAACAAATTCGTCCCTTATCAAAAAAAATCAAACAGTTACTCTATGATATTGATGAAGAAACAAACAACTCTATCCAGAATGAAATCACATCTTTAACTGGACTATCATCAAATACCATTTTAAACATCTGGATTCTAGGAACGTTAATTCTCGTTTTTCTCAGTACGGGCTATTATTACATACAGAAATACGTACTTGACCCTATTTCTAATGTCGCAAATGGACTCATATTACAGAAAGAAGAAAATATTAATATGAAATTGCCTGATACCAGTACATTAGAAGTTAACGCTCTTGTTAATGCATTTAACGATTTATCTAACTCCTTAAGCAGTGCACAGGAAGTAGTTAGACTGACTGACAAAATGGCTACTGTCGGTGAACTTGCATCCTGCGTTGCTCACGAAATAAATAATCCGTTAAATAATATGTCTTTAATTATTCAATTTGCTCGTGAAGAAGTAAACTCTAAGCTGCCAGATGGAGACTTGAGCAAAGATATTATTGTACTTCAACATGAAATACAACGTTGCGCATCCATTGTTAAAAATTTACTGGATTTTGGTAGATTAAAAGAACCATCTGTAGAGCAATCGTCTTTATCAGATATTTTAGATGAAAGCATACAACTCTTAAACCACAAAGCTTCTTTAAAAAAAATAACCATTTCAAAAGAAATTCCTGCCAACCTGCCTTATATAAAGATTGATCCATCACAGATACATCAGGTATTTGTAAACCTTATTATAAATGCTATTGATTTCAGCCCAGAGAATAAAACCATAAATATACTAATTGAAAAACAGAAAAATACGGACAATGGACTCGAGGCTATCATCTGTAAAATCACTGATCATGGTTGTGGCGTTGATGAACAAACACTAGAGAAACTATTTAATCCATTTTACACCACACGTAAAGGACATGAAGGCATGGGATTGGGTTTATCTGTCTGTTATGGAATCATCCAACAACATAAGGGTAATATAGGTGCTTATAATGAAAAAGGCAATGGATTAACAATATGGTTTACACTACCCTTAAACATTACTGAAGATAATAATATATGAAAAAGTTAGTCTATTTTGTTGATGATGACCACATTGCAAATAAATTGTTCTTAAGAGTTAGTGAGAAAATATCAATCAACTGCGAGGTTTTTACTTCTGCTATTGACTGTATTGAGCGTTTAAAAAATAAGCTACCTGATATAGTACTTACTGATCTGAACATGCCTCAAACAGACGGATTTGAATTAATCAATATTATCCATGACAAATGGCCCAACCTGCCCGTTATTGCAGTAACCGGTCAGAGTTCAGTTGATCGAGCAGTTAAGGCCATGCGAACTGGTGCCTGTGATTTCATTAAAAAACCATATGAAATAGACGAATTAAGAAGCACTATAGAACGCAATATAATCTACTCAGAAATAGCCAAAAACAAATCCGACTCAGTTAACACAAATTATAATATGATTGGTGACTCACCAGAGATACACCGCGTATTTAAAATGATAGATAAATTAAGCAATATAGACTGCTCTGTTGTTATTTCTGGTGAATCAGGTACAGGCAAGGAACTTGCTGCTAAAGCCATACACACTTGTGGCATAAGAAGTGATGCACCGTTTATAGCAATAGATTGTGGTGCACTTCCCGATAATTTATTAGAAAGTGAGTTATTTGGGCATAAAAAAGGCTCATTTACTGGCGCGACAAGTGATCGAACCGGTCTGTTTGAAGCCGCTGATCAAGGCACTATTTTCCTGGATGAAATTGGCAATATTTCTGACTCAATGCAAATAAAACTACTTCGTGTTTGTCAGGAAAACGTAGTAACTCCCGTAGGTTCTAATAAGAGCATACCTATTAATGCCAGAATACTCTGCGCATCAAATAGAAATCTTTCAAAAATGGTTTCCGATGGTGAATTTCGCCATGATTTATATCATCGTATCAGCATTATTACCTTACCTATGCCCAGCCTTATTGAACGAAAATCTGATATCCCGCTATTAATTGACTTCTTTGTAAATAAATTTACTAAAAAATACGATTTACCTACTAGAACTTTCACAAAATCCTGGATTAAAAAACTACAAAATAGCCCGTGGATTGGAAATATAAGAGAACTAAATAATTATATCGAACGTTGTATTATTCTAGCTGAAGGAGACACTCTAGACGGTACTCCCCCACCAGACTCTGATCAGCTAAACAGCTTAAGACAGGACAATTTTGTTAGCCTCAAAAAAATTGAACAGGAGCACATCCAGCATGTTCTTAAAGGTGTTAATGGAAATCAGATTAAAGCTGCAAAAATACTAGGTATAAGTCGTTCAACTCTATGGAGAAAATTAAATGACAAGACATAAACATGATACTTAAATTAATTTCTCAACAATACGCTCAACTTCATCAGGTCTGCCTTAAAATCTCCTTCAGCAATCATTAATAACTCTTTCATTCTAACTTTAGCCTGTTCCTTCATATTTAAATTTTGTACCAATAACTCAAGTTCCACTAAAGCTGTTGACTCCAGATCTATATACTCACCATAGCGCTCATAAAGATTTCGAACCAAAAGATAAGCGACTTTATATTGTCTATTTTCACGAGCTGTATTTGCTAAAAACAACACATTATCTGGGTCAGCCAGTACAAATTCATACGTTACCTCCTGACACATCTCAACATACAACAAAGCCCTGGCATACTTTCTTTTCTCTATTAGCAGATTTATAAGTAAACGCCCCAGACAAAGCAAGGTTCTTGAATCACCCCAGCTTTTAATTCTTTCAAATAACTCTTCAAATATTTCAACACTGGCTGATTGAACTTCATAATCTTTAATAATTAAATTAATGGCCTTACTGTCCTGTCTCCCTCGTACGTAACGATGTATTTCAGATATATGTTGTTCATAATTTTTTTCCAGTTGCATTTGTTGCTGTCTATTTTTTAACTCATTTTGACTCATTTTATCAAGCGTACCAAATGAACCCGATTGATGACTTCTATTTACATCTTTAATTTCATCCCCAAGATCGTCTATTATTTCACGTTGTTCCTTAAAAAATATATAACCTAAAATGTAACCTCCAAAACCTCCACTGACATGTGCGATAAGGTTTATTCCACCATAATCATCACTAAAGAGCATATCAAGCGTATCCATACCTATATACCAGAGAGCTAAAATCCAGGCGGGAATAAAAAATATTTTTATAATTGTAAAAAACCAGAAAAATACTCGGATACGTGCATGGGGCATGAGATAAGCAAACACCCCTATCATCCCCATAACAACACCTGACAAACCAAGTGAAGGTACAGGCTCATTACCATTAATTAATACTGCCAATGAGTAACTGATGCTTGTAACAAAAGAAAGAGCAACTAATAAACCTAAATATTTCAGTCTGTTACTAATAAGCACTTCAATTGCTGGAGCAAATGCAATAAAGAAAATTAGATTAAATATTACATGACTCCAGCTTGCATGAGCAACCGCTGATGTCAGCATTGGAAGAGGATTAATTTCATCCGGAAAATGCATTAATGAACCATCAAGACTAGAAGGAGTTAGTTTCTCAAAAGCATATAAATGCTTTTCTAAATTTTCATCTATTTTATGAGTAATATCTATTGTGAAATACTCACTTGTATCTCTACTTACTAACTTAATGAGGGAACGATCATCAATATGATCACTTCTCTCATGTAATAAACCAAGCATCTGGACGCAACCTGATTTATTCTGTGTTAATAAATCATAAGATGTTTCATCATAATTATCTACGTATATGGATTTACAGTAGGTGTGCAGAGAATTATTAATCTCAATATTATTATTATATTGAGCATAGAAAACAAGCAGACATAATATCGAGATAATGTAAGTAACATATGGCGGTTTACATAGTGATAGCGCAGTACTGTATGGAAGAAATAGCAAAAACGAGCACCCTGTTGTTTAGTTTTTATATTTATTAAGCCAAAATCATCACATAGAGTCAAATTTAACTATAAAACCTCATCAATAGCAGAATAAATATTTATTTTACTATCTGCCTGAACTTATCCCTATTTGTCATTTTTTTCATATAAGTATATGTATTTATAAAAGGTCTTACTTTTTTTGGTAACCAGCTTAACAGAGTTGTTAACATTATATCTGCCGTTGTAAACCTGTTACCGATTAAAAAATCTTTACCCTCTAGTTCCCTTTCAATAATTTCGAGTGTTTTAATATAATTTTTTTCTGCCGTTATTACAACTTCTGGTAATCTTTCTTCCACGGGTAAGATAAATTTATTTAATACAATACTCCACGCAAATGGCTCCATTGTAGCAATAACAAAATAATACCATTGTTTGTATTTTATACGCTCTATTGAGTCTATTGCTGGTGCAAGCTGTTTATCTGCATGTAAATCTGTCAGCCAGTCGCAGATAGCCCCACTTTCAAACATCAACTCACCATCTACATCCAGCACTGGCACACACCCAAGAGGATGTATCATTTTGTACTTATCAGTTTGCCCTTCACCATCGAACAGATTGATATTAATCAGTTCATAATCAAGCTCTAATTCATCCAGTAACCATCGAACACGTTCAGCACGTGTTCGTGGCGTAAAATAGAGTTTTATACGCATTATCTAATCACCTTATTTGATTTTTACATAAGCATCATTCGCATGATTATTACGTAATTGTAAAAATATAATGATATGCGTCAGGCTAAGTATCTGAACAAGAAAACCGGGAATAATCACCATTGGAAATGCCATCATTAATTCACCGTTTAATCCATTTGACTCTGCCAGTAATGCATCCGTTCTGGTTAACAGGCCAAGTGATACCGCTATAATAAAATCCAACAGACCAAACGTATTCCAACGTAATATTGCACTTTTACGCACACCCTTTTCTTGTTTCATTAAATTAAATGCAAGAAAAACAGCCGCTACTGCCGTTAAAGCATCACCTATACCGGCTACATAAGAAAATGATGTAGGTAGATGACCAAACATATTCAGCATAATGAAACCAATACCGATCATCCTCCAGCTACTCAGCATAATTAAAAAACGCATATCTATACCCAGAAGATACTCTCGAACAGCTGGAATACTTATGTAACTTACTGAAAATACTATAAAAGTTATTATAAATGATGTAATTAATGTTACCGGTACCTCGTTAACCGCTACAGAATATGAACCATTCAACCCTAATAACACGATTAACGTTAACCAGCTAACAACAATACTACCTGCTATAAAGTGCCTTTTATCTGTAGTGCCCACACTCTCTGTTACAACTGTATTCATACGTATCTCCTGTAAAAAACATACATTATATAGTAACTTGCATTATGCAAGTTACTATATAATGACTTAGTTACTTTTAAATTGCAAGTAACAGTGTGTTAAACTACAGATATGAACAAAAGCACTACAAAAACAGACAAAACAGACTTCCTAAAACGATCTGAATGCCCAATAACAAATTCACTGGATATTATTGGTGATAAATGGACATTGTTGATAATTAGAGACCTGTTTATAGGTAAGAAAACCTATAGTGAATTTCAGCAATCTCCAGAAGGCATACCAACTAATATTCTTTCAGACAGGCTTAAACGCTTACAGGTTTACGGTATTATTGATAAAAGCCCTTATCAGGAAAGGCCTGTACGATATGAATACCTACTTACAAAACAGGGTAAAGCGTTAGGCGAGATACTAACCTCTATTAAAGACTGGGGACTTGAGTTTATACCGGGAACTAACACTAGACTGGTTGACGAATACCTAAAAAAACAGCAGCAAGATAATGAGATATAAATGAATAAAGTAACAAATCAGGACCCATTACACGGTGTAACGTTAAAGATGATTGTAACGCGTCTGCAAGAAAAATATGGCTGGAATGAACTGGGGGGACGTATCAACATTAAATGCTTTACTAAAGATCCCAGTGTTTCATCAAGTTTGAAATTCTTACGAAAAACACCCTGGGCACGTGAGAAAGTTGAGGCGTTATATCTTCGCAGTGAATGGAAGGATGATTAATATCAGGAAATCACACATAATAAATTAACTGGATTGTAATTTTTTTAATCTTCGAATATTCTCACTATCACTCTGTAATTCATATATCTCAAGCAACTTATTAATGATAATATTTTCTTCAAACTTAACTGATGCACTTTTTGCAACTTTATATGCTGTCTCATAACGCTTTGCCGCCGCATTTAATTGATTCATGCCTCTTAATGTTTCACCCCACTCCTTCAAAGTTGACAGTACAGATTTTGAGTTTGCCTGTTCACGATAAATTTCCATTGCACCTGAGAATAGTTGATTGACAACATTCAGATCATTTTTAATTCCAGCCATCTGAGCATTAAATCTTAATAATCTTGCATTATTTTTGTCAGTTTTACTGGCATATATTTTTACCCAATATTCACTATCATAATTAGATTTAACGGCAAGACGTACACGATTGGTTAATAATGCAATGTATAAATTTTTCTGAATACTCTGAATATTCCCTCCCAGACTATCGATATATTTATTCAAAATATTTTCTGCTTTATTTAATTCAATTTTATTTATAGATATAGAGGATCGTATAATATCTACATGTATAGATATTATATTAAAATCATACTCTTCAATTAAAACATCAAGTTCTTTAAGGTGTATTTCTGCTTCAGTTACATTATGTCGTGCAATCTCAGCTTTGCTTAGATTTAATAGTGAATTAGAAATCCCTTTTACATAATCAAAACGTTGATACGCGTTATATGCACGAGAAAATGAAACCACCGACTCTTTATACAATTGCTGCTCATACAACAAAACACCATTAGCAGCATAATCGTTTGCTTTTTCCATCCAGAATGGTTGAATTTTATCAGGCTTAGACGCACATGCAGAAAGCATGTTAAATAATATAAAAATGATAACTAATTTTAACTTCATTTCAATCATTAGCCGGCTGCGGATTTACAAGAACATTGTTTTTACTGTTTTTATCTGGCATTGCTGTTGAAATTGGCCAAACCCTCTGCGTCGCTTCTATCGTTTTTTCTGTTTCTTTGATAATTGAATTTATATTACTTAACACTTCAGGCACCTGATCTGCATCAGCAGATAACATTGTAACCAGCTTTTTAAGAGATTCTGTCGTTTCTTTTAAATTCGTTACACTTTCTGATATATCATTTTTTATATCATTATCATAAATAAGTGTACCTACTGCACCCTGCCCCGAATTTATATGCTGAGACAATAAATTAAGATTTGTTGTTAACTGATTAAACGATTCTATTGCTGATGATATTTTATCAACATCAACCGTATTCACGACTTTAGATACATCCTGTATTAATACATTAACATCATCCAGCATAGCCGTAGCTTCACCGATGATATCTTCTACCGAATTTGACTCTCGAATATTAAAAATGGTCCCTTCAGGAATCAGGTCTTTATCAGCAGAACCTGCAGTAATAACAATCATGGACTTTCCGAGCATGGCCACATTCAGACTACTCACTTTAACTTCTGAGTCACTACGTAATAACTTGTGAAAACGTGTAAAAATACGCATTGTTAACTGTATATGATTGTCATCAGTTATATCAATAGCTGAAACTTTCCCTACTTCTATACCTGAAATTTCTACAATTGTTTCGGCATTCAAACCTTCAGCTGACTTAATCCTGCCATAAATAGTGAACTGATCTTCAAAAATATTCTGACTTTTTATTGTCGTAAACAATAAAAACACCAATAGCACTATCGCAGATAGTACAAACACACCCACAATTCTTTCCTGAGCTGTGTAACTAATCCTATGAATATAATGAGTTTCATGATGTTTTTTCTGGTTATCCATATTAATTAATGAAACCCCGCACGTGATACATATTCCTTAACACAGGGAACATCAGATTCTATTAACTCCTGTTTATTTCTATATACACAAGTTACTTTATCCGATAAAAAGACAAAACAACTGGAATCATTAATTATATATTCCAGATGCGATGTTGTTAAAATTATTGATGTCTCTGTTTTTTTTATATACTTATTTAAAAAAAGCCTGGTGTTATGCATTCTTCCCGGACTTAATTCAGCATATACATCCGCTATAAATAATAATTTTGGTTTAACAATTAATGCACGGGCTAATTTTGTATACATTATTAATAATGGTGTAACAAATGCTGGCAACTCATTAAGCTCGCCCCTGTCATCAAAACCAAGTTCATTAAATAGATTATAAACCTGTGCTGTAAGCTCTTCCCTGCCTCCTATCTTATGATATAAAGCAGGCAAAAGAATATTTTCCATTAATGTGTAAGCCGACAACAACGCAGAATCTTTTCCTACATAGGAAATATCTTTCTGCAAATCCAGCCAGTCAGTACGACTAAGCTGCCTGACATCATGATCCAGTAATGTTAGATCCCCCTGCGCCATTGCATTAAAACCCATGAGTGTATTTAACCATGTCGTTTTTGATGATGACTGAGGCCCTACCAAACTAATTATTGACGATTCACTTACCTGAAGATTTAACGCAGCACAGGCAAAAGTGTGCTCAGCCTGTGGAATAATATTTTTAGCCGTAAGGAGTTCGTTCATCATCTTTGTTCTCAGATCATTAACAGGGCAAAAACACCGTCAATAATAAACAACATCAGTAAGCTATTTACTATTGATTTCTGTGTTTGTTGTGGAACTTCTGTAGCTGACTGAGTAACTTTTAATCCATGATAACAGGCAATTGAACCTATAAATAAGCCAAACAACAGGTTCTTAATTATAAAGACGATTAGTACTACAGGGCTTAAACCTGTTATGACATCGGCAAAATATTTAAAAAATGTAGGTGATATTAATAATGCACTTAACAATATACCTACACTTAATGTTACAACAGTAAACACAATAGAAATACTTAACTGCGAAAGCGTTACACCTAATATTCTAGGGGCTACAAGAAAATTATTAATATCTATACCCATTAACTCAAGCGCATCTATCTCTTTATGCAGTTTCATATTGGCCAGATCAACAGTAATAGCAGACCCGGTTCTACTTATTAGTATAATTCCTGCAATCATGGGTCCCATTTCCATGACAACAAAATAATTTAAAATACTAACGGTATCCGCTATTGAGTCAAAAATAGAGATCATTCTGAAGGTGAATACAAAACCGGTCACCATTGCCAGAAATATGATAGTAGGTAACGCATCAATGCCGGTGAATATAATTTGTGATACGAGGGAACGATAACTGTATCGATTGAACAGGCTCATTGCTTTAAACCAGTCCCTTAAAGCAAATGAACTAAATGTCGTTAGATTAACCAGATAGGATAGTCTGCGTAATATAAACGCACCTGACCAGCCGGATATCTGATTAGCAGCATTGAGCATTTTAATGCTTTCCTTATTACATTACATGTCTGGTATCGCTGTGATGGACAATAAGAAAGGTGTAAATGTCACACAAGAACCACTGTCATTGGAATTTTCTCTGATAACTATAGTAATAGCCTATTTAAAGTAATATTTCTAGGTCATTTCTGAGCATATCAGGATTACATCTATCTCTATATTACCTGCCAGGATATATGACTAGGAAACATGACAAAGCTCCATGTCATCACTATCTAAAACACTTGCCTTGTTAGCACTGTTAATAATACTTTGATTTTTAACATTAATTTCAATCCAGTTAAATATTGATTGCCAGTGCTTTCTATCTATTGCTGTTGCCTGATGATTCAATTCATGAACCCCAAGGCCTAATTGAGTAAAACGATTGTAATTTTGCGTATCTCTTAGCTGTGCTAGAACAGGTATATTTAATTTACACAGGAAGTTTTCAAGATCTTTAAATGCTGTGGTATTTCTACGCGCCTTATTTGTAATAATCGCCAGTCTGGCTTTTCCGTTTTGCACTTTTAAATTAATAATAAGCTCACGAAGAAAATCACCAGTAGCACAAATATCGAGCCATGCTGGTAATACTGGAATCAGAATATAATCGGCACCTTTTAATTGTTCCACCAATTCAGGACCTTTTAATCCGGGTGGTGTATCGACAACCATACGAGAAGTTTCAGGAGGAATTCGCATATGCCAGCTGCGCGTTACACCTCTGGCCGCTGTTTTACACGCATTAACGCCATGTATGCTGGCAACGGTATCGGGGCGAGCATCAAGCCAGCGCATGCTGGAGCCCTGCTCATCATAATCATACAACGACGTCTGGAAACCCTTACTAGCATAGAAACTGGCAAGGTTAGTAGAAATTGTGCTTTTGCCACAACCGCCTTTAGCGTTTATAACAACGATGCGAATCATTTATAACCGACTTGCAAAAATGGATATATAAAACTCATACTTTACATCCTATACACAGAATTTTTATCATTTAAGCTATTATATACTCCCTGAGTATTAGCTAATCACACATCCTGTGTCAATATACAGTATTGATAGTATCACAGTTACTATGAAATACTACCGCAGCTTAATTGATTAACTGTTTATATAAATATATGCCACTTCAATCTTATGACCATACCCTGTTTTTAGACAATAGAAACTGTTTAATCGCCTGCCAGTAACTTTCACTATCGTTATACTTTTCCCACAAAGCTCTTGAGCCATGTCGACCTTCAGTAGCCGGAATAAAACTATTTTTATCCTTTGACGGTATAACGTCAAAAATGCTTTGCCAGCTTTCTTTTTCTTTTTTAGATGAAGTTATGAATACAGGGATGTTAATAGCTTTTGCTGAATCTCGAATCCATGTTTTGCTTTTACCCTGATGTGAAAAATATTCACCTGGAGAAAAAGCCAGTACGCCATCAATCAGTTCAGCGTGATCACCCGCCACTTTTAATACCAGTGCCGCAGAATATGAACTTCCCCAGGCGAGTATTTTACTGTCAGGATAATTTTTCTGTGTATATTCTAATGCACTGATTATATCTGGAAGAGCATCAGAATATGAAGTCGATAAACCAGCATTACTCGCACGCATGGCAGTCTGATTATCTTTACCTCTTGAGAATTCGCCTGATCGAAGATCAACTGCCAGACAGTTAAAACCAAGCTTATTTAAACGTGGAGCTATTTCATTATACTCACCTCTGCTTGATCCAGCCTGGTGATACAGAACAATCATAGGAGCTGATGATTTATGTGGACTATAAACATCTGCACTTATTAATATATTATCTGAAGAATTGAAAGTAACTATTTTACTGTCTGCCGCTATACTAGAGGTCGAGGCCAGCAAAAAAATACAATAACTTATCGTCGTAAATAAGCGCATAAAATTATTCCTGAGAATTTAAGTATTGTGCTTACTTTACCTCATTGTGAAGCAGGTTTTTATCTAATTAGATATTGTTAGTCTGGTAGCCCAGATCATTATTTATTATCAGTTCTTCCAGATGGTAGATATATCTTCCATGATATAAACTGATGATAATGTTTCATGAACAACAACATACTTTCCAGTACTCTGTTCAACCAGTTTTCTCAGGTTTGTAATGCCCCCTACATGTTTAATAATTGCACTGTAGAGCTTAGAGTCATGCCCCGGAATAAACTCTCCTCCACGCGTCATTTTGTTACATCCACAGGCACATAATCTGGGTATTATTTTTCTTGGCATTGAAATGTTCCATTGATTTTTTTCACCTGCACTAAAGTACACCCAGGGAATGCCCGTGGCTCGGCATTAAATGCCTCACACCAATCAATACGCGCCAGAATGAAGCTTCATTGATAAATCTAGGTGCAGATTATATCAAACATGAATACACCAGATATATTTGCACAAACTATCTTTATATATAAATCGCCTATATGAAGGCTTCTTAGGAGAATTTAAGGCGTTTTCTTTAGATCCTGATTGATGCAGAAACAGTTATTAAGCATTTCCAACTTGATTTGTTAATTATTATATTCTAATATGCTGCGCATTAATTAAGGCTCTCCCCCAGGATAGTCATTAATTCATTGATATCTGGAACAGACATATTTAGCTCTGATACCTGTCAAAAATGATAAACGTCTACAGCTGCAAGCTGTCAAAGCGCTTTTCATATCTAATTAAAAGCCAGTAAATAATAAAAGCAAAAACTTAAAATCTCATAATTAGAGGACATAGCATGACTTTTTTACGTATTTCACTCATTATTAGCGCTTTATTAGCAAGTTTCAGCATTAATGCTGAAAATAGAAACATCGGTTTAACAGACGTTCAACAACAAAAGATTGCCGATGAATTTAAAAACCACTTTAAAAGCACAGATAGTGGTTCAATGCAGACGCTAAATAAAAATCCATGGGCAGGAAAACGCGCTAGACAAAGCCAGCGTACCAATAAAATACTACAGGTCAGTGCTTCTTTAGATAGTTGTAAGCAATATTCGCTAAAACAGCGTAGACAGTGCTTAGTAAAAAGTAATAACCAGTCATCATGTGAACTATTCTATAAAGCTCGAATAGATCATTGCAGTAAATACTTCTAAATAATTAGTCAATATGCTCAGCTTCAATCCACATTATCAATAGATTGATAATGTGGATTGCAGATTAAACCCTAAAGCCATAATTTAGAGTTTTACACGAAAGCAGATTAGACAAAACCATAACAAGTATCGTCAATCCGCCATATTGTTGATCAAATTTCAGTGACTTTTTATAAATAAGTTGCTGAGTCCCAGTTTGAAACATGCTGGGATAACAAAGCTTGAACTATTGATTATAAATTTCTTTCATGAAAACCGCGTAACTTATTTATTCATATTCTTTTTGGTTTTGTTAGTCGCCTGCGCAGTAAACGGGTCATCTGGCCAGTAATGTCTTTTATACTTGCCCCTTAACTCTTTTTTTACATCGTGATACGTTGTCTGCCAGAAGCTTTTCAAATCCTGCGTTACCTGCATGGGTCTACGAGCAGGTGACAATAAATGCATCATTAACTTGCAGCGACCTTGTAATAACAAAGGTGTTTCATATAAACCAAACACCTCCTGTAATCGAACGGCAAGTACAGGCTGATTCAAATCACTATAATCAATTGCAACATTAGACCCACTAGGTACTTTGATTTTTTCCGGTGCCAGTTTATTAACAAGCTGTTGTTGATCCCAGTTTAGCTGGCTTTGTAGAATTTCATATAAATTAAGTTTCTTAATCTGTTTAAAACTATTTTCATTTGTTAAATGCGGTAACAGCCATATATTCAATTCATTAATTAATTTTTCGTCCGAAAAGTCAGGCAACATATTAATATCGTGTTGCTCTCTTAAATCAGTATCATTTTTAACAAACTGTTTAATAAACTGAATACGTTGCTTCAGATTACTAGCCTGTGACGACCAGTTTAAGGAATCAAGCCCGGCAACCTTAACCGCATTTAACAGACACAATAATATAGACTGTTTATCTTCAGATACTATCTGTTTTTCCTGAATAATTAACTTACCCAGAAACTGAGATTGTTTTGTTTCTACACGTTGATTTGTATCACTCCATTGAACCGTATCTTTATATTCAATAAGATCTGTAAAATACTCATCTAACTGTTGCTCTGATATTTCAGCAGCCAGATATATATTAGCTTCACCCTGTTTCTCTCTTCCCGACATTGCATCCAGATTTGGAATAACCAGAAACTGATAGAGATGATGCTGCAAATATTCAGGAATTACTGCACCCTTTCCATTACTAAGTAAATAATGTGCTTCATCAGGTCTGCGTTGTTTCGCTATTCTATCGGGATAAGCATAAGCCAGAAGAACCCCGCTTAGATTAATATCAACTTCACCCCTACCCTGTATATTCGTAATACGTTTAAGGCGACTAAAAAAATCATCTGCCGTTTGTATAATTCGTTTACATTGTTGTTTATCAACATCATGATGGAATTCGCTTGAGGACTTAATCTGTTTAAGAACATTAATCCTGTCATGAATATCAATACTTTTATCCGTACCGGTTTTAAATAAGTCTTTTTCCGTCAGTAAACCTGCAATCAAACAGGCATGATAAACCTGTAATAAATCAACAGAAGATAACATCATATGCGCTAATCGCGGATGCGTTCCCAGTTTTAACATATCACTTCCGTGAGCAGTTATCTGTCCCTGACTGTCAATTGCCTTAAGTAGATGCAATAATTCTTTAGCCGGCTCAATTGCACTTACAGGTGGAACATCCAGCCATTCTAGTTCACCCACCTCTTTAACACCCCAGTTTGCCAGCTCTAATACAAGTGAGGACAAATCACTGTGAAGCACTTCAGCCTGTGAGTGTTTAAGTAATCTTTTCTGTTGTTGCAGTGTCCAGATTCGGTAACAGACTCCTTCAGACAAACGACCAGCTCGACCGCATCTTTGGGTAGCCGAATCTTCTGAAATAAAATGTGTTTTCAAACCATTCATAGCCGATGAAGGAATGTATTCGAGTATACGTTGCAAACCTGAATCTACTACGCAGTTAATACCCTCTATAGTTAAGCTGGTCTCTGCAATATTCGTTGCTAACACGATTTTTCTAAAGCCGTTTTTCGGAACTGAAATAGCCTGATCCTGCTGTTGTTTGCTTAAACTCCCGTGCAAAGGTGCAACAATAATATTATCGATTTTTTCTTCCTGAATAAACTGTTTAATTTGCCTTGTTAGCTGATTAATTTCTTTTACACCTGGCAGAAAAACCAGACAACTTCCGCGTTGCTCAAAAATAACCTGTTTAATGGTTTTAATTAGTTGTAAAATTAATTTCTGATTTCTTGTGTATGCATTACCTGCTGTACTTAAAGGTTTGTCGAGGTATTTTATATCAACCGGATAACTACGGCCTTCGCTCTGTATGATCGGCGCATTATCAAGCAAGATTGATATAGCCGTCGTATTAAGGGTTGCGGACATAATCAGAATTTTTAAATCTTCATTCAATATCTGCTGACTCTGCAAACTTAGCGCTAAAGACAAATCAGCATGCAAACTTCGTTCATGAAATTCATCAAAAATAATCAGGGCTGTATTTTCCTGTTCAGGATCAGCCTGTAACTTACGCGTTAATATACCCTCTGTTACTACCAGTATTTTTGTTCTTTCACTAAAG
Organism: endosymbiont of Galathealinum brachiosum; assembly: GCA_003349885.1. Taxonomy (NCBI): domain Bacteria; kingdom Pseudomonadati; phylum Pseudomonadota; class Gammaproteobacteria; species endosymbiont of Galathealinum brachiosum. Next base: position 435,213 of record QFXC01000008.1, read on the forward strand.
CAATTATCCTGACGTATCTGATAACCCACTGTCTGCCCCACACTTTCATTTAATAAAAATGCCATACGCGCAGCAGCATTACGTGCAGCGAGTCGTCTGGGTTCTAATACTATGATTTGTTTATTTTCTAACCAGGCCTGATCAAGTAATGCGACAGGAACAACGGTAGTTTTACCTGCTCCGGGTGGCGCTTGCAATACAACACGATTATGCGTATTCAGGGTATTTTTTATATCATCTAAAACGTCATTGATAGGTAAAGATTGCATCAGTTTTTTCTAAGCACCTCAGATCGTAATCTAAAGGTAATTTTTATAAAAAGTTAAACTTCTTTATTCGCTTTTACGCAAAACATAATAAACAATGAATTCCAGTTATCATAACCTTTAACATCATCAATATGTTTTAAATCAGATTGATTCTTTAAATAATCGACTGATTTAGCTATCTGATCATCATTAAGTCCGTTTAATTTAACCAGATCAATAGCCGCTTTTGAAGGAGACCATTCACTTAATAATTTGCACATTTTATTGTCTTACCTGTCGTTCACTATCATTTTTATCAAAAACAATGAAAAGAAATTTTTACTTTTTATTTTTACCGCGTTTAATTTTAGTCTGTGTCGCTTTATTTGTACGCCCCGGACGTACATTTTTTGATATATTCTTCAACAACGAATCACGGCTGCCAACATCAAAACCTGGCATTGTTAATCGTTTTATACGATAACCAATTAACCGTTCAATATTATTTAATGCCCGCTCTTCCTCACGGCTAACGAATGAAATTGCGTGACCTGCTTCTCCCGCACGTCCCGTTCGACCAATTCGATGCACATAATCTTCAGCCAGATAAGGCAGGTTATAATTAACAACGTACTCAAGTCCCTGTATATCTAATCCACGGGCAGCAACTTCAGTTGCAATTAACACCTGAACTTTATCAGATTTAAAGTCTGCGATTGCACGGCGACGTGCTCCCTGACTTTTATCACCGTGGCATAAAGCCGAAGTGATTTTTGCATGCTTCAGCTGCCTTTTAAGTTCATCTGCCTGTGCTTTTGTACTGGTAAAAACAAGAACTTTGAACCAGTTTTCCTGCTCAATTAACTCAAGAAACAGATCGGCTTTACGGTGCTCTTCAATCGCATAAACCACATGCTCTACTGTAACGGCTGTTTCGTTCTTTTTAGCCGCACTCACGACTTTATGTTTTGTCAGTAAGGAGCTCGCCATCATATCAACCTGTTTAGACATGGTGGCAGAAAATAGCAGTGTCTGACGTTTATCTGGTGTCTGTTTTAATAATGTCTGAACATCAGAGATAAAGCCCATATCGAGCATACGGTCTGCCTCATCAAGCACAACAAACTCAACCTGTGACAGATGCACATTACATTGCACCAGATGCTCTAATAAACGCCCCGGTGTAGATACCAGTATATCAATACCCGCATGCAGCTTTTTCTGTTGTCCGGATAGTTTAACGCCACCATACATAGCCATTACTGAGAGGGACGTAAACTGCGCATAGCTCTTAATCGTTTCAGCCAGTTGCTCTGCTAGCTCACGGGTTGGGGTTAATATAAGCGTGCGAGGATATTCTGAAACCGTTTCTTTAGGGCGATCCAGCATCTGCTGAAGAATCGGTATCGCAAAAGCCGCGGTTTTACCCGTACCAGTCTGGGCATTGGCAAGCAAATCCATTCCACGGCGAGCTGGTACTATTGCCTGCTTTTGTATATCTGTCATCTGTCGATAACCACAGGCATCCACGGCTTTCTGAATCTCAGGCGCAAGATCTAGGGATGAAAAGTTCATAGTGAATCCTCTGGTACTACGATAAAAGCCAAAAATGGAGGGTGATTATAGAGGATTTATGACTTTATAGTGCGATTATTACACTAACGTTAAACATATCTATTGCACCAGTGAATTAGGCGTTATGTTTAACATGGTAAAAGAGGGATTAGGTATTACTCAACTCCCCTGAGCACTATATGATTCTGACCCAGACCTTTTTCGCATACCTGAAAAACATATTGAACCCGACTGGGGTTTATGAGTGATGTGCTCTAACCAGCTGAGCTATGTAGCCTTGATCTTTTTTTGCGCTGAGTGTTCGGGTCAAATTAGTCCATTTTTTTGACTTAATGAAAAGAGATTCTCAATCTTTCTTCTCTCTTCATTTTGACTACGACCCATTCCTTATGAGTGTTATCTCATGTTGATATACGCACCACTGCACGAGTACGAATTTTTAAAGATTTTCTGGTAAATGAACTTGAAAAAAATATAGATACTATCGAGGGTAAACTTAAAACAAATAATCAGGCATAACCACAAATTAACTTAGTGCCTTTTACCCAGTCTTGCTGAAATTCCATTATAGAATCAATAAAATCATCATCCGTTATCTCAGTGTTAGTTGTGCAAACGATAGAGATCTTATCTTGAGTTCTTGTTACGCAGAGAGCCAGTTCATTTGGACACGTAGGAAAATAAAAACGAACACCATTTTTTATCTCTTCCCTGTTAATTCTATGCTGACCCCATACACAATAAATCACACCTTTGTCTTTTTCATCAGAAATAACTGTATCTATAGAGTTACATAACCTGGGTAAATGATTAATGGTTAAAACATTAACCAGATCATTGTGACTTATATTAATATTGAATATTTCATCTAATAACTCCATGACTTACTTCTCTTCCCTGAATTTCGCTTAATTTATTCTAGTTAAGATTTTTTATTAATCAAATTAACTATTAAACCTGAATGTATATTTAGGACATTAACTGGACAAATACTTATAATATTAATTATATAAATGATCAAATTTTAAAATACTCAGATTTACGGACACCCTATGTCCGTAAAAATAAATAAAAAATATTTAAATACCACATCAACTTCGTGACCTATACTGAGACATAGTATGTTTTTATTACTATAAATTGTGTTAATAATGAAAAATGAAATCATTCTTAAATCAACAATAACCTGCCCTGCATGTGGTCATAAAGAAATTGAAACAATGCCAGTAGATGCCTGCCAGTGGTTTTATAAATGCAAGAATTGCCAGTCTTTGCTTAAGCCTGAAAAAGGCGATTGCTGTGTTTTCTGCTCTTATGGTAATGTTCCCTGCCCACCCATTCAAAAAGCGTCAGGGTCGTGTTGTTCACCTTAGAGACTCAAACCTGAAATAATAAGGCGATCTGGAGTTACATGTTTTTTTAGTCCTGTGCTGAATCCACTAACAACGCCATTACTTTTCGCCAACCTGCTTCTGCATCAGGGCCAGCCTGTTCAAACACTTTTTCAAAGCGTTCACGTTGATCACCAGATAACTCAGTTTCTAATAACGCCCCCTTTTGGCTTAAACTGACCCGTTTTACACGCTTGTCTTCCGTATCTACATTAACAATAACGTAATCATCTTCTGTTAATTTCCTTAAAGGGCGGTTTAAATACTGCTTACTCACGCCCATAACATTCAATAGTTCATTGATACTGCATTGCGGATATCGTGCAATAAAATACAGAATACGATGATGTACACGTGAATAGGCTATTTCTGCCAGCCTCTCATCAGGTTTGGCTATTAACGCCCTGAATCCAAAATGTAGCGCTTCCAGTGCAAGATTAAGCTCTTTAGTACGTTCATTATTATTTTGGTCAATCATATTGACATAATAACATGCCGCATGCAGAATAATAGGTCAATATAATTGACTAATAATTTAAGGAGTTAACATATCAACTGAAGGTATTTGCTGGATCAATAACGAAATAGTTGCACTTGAAGATGCAAAAATATCAGTTATGGATCATGGCCTTCTTTACGGAGATGGTATTTTTGAAGGTATTCGTTTTTACAACAAGAAAGCGTATTTACTCGAGCCTCACCTAAAGAGACTAACCGCTTCAGCTAAAGCGCTTGCACTTGATTTACCAAAAAGCATCTGTGATTTAACTTCAACCCTACAAAATGTAATCGATGCTTATAAAGAACATCAGGGTTACATACGTTTAATTGTTATCCGGGGAAAAGGTCCGCTCGGTATCAACCCTGCCCTGTGCAAAAAGCCGGAGTTAATTATTATTGCCAGCCCTTTGAATATGTCAGATGAAAAAGCACAACAAAATGGCATACGCACTATTATTTCAGCTACTCGACGCATACCTGCAGATTGTCTGGACCCCCGCATTAAAAGCCTTAATTATCTGAATGCCATACTCGCCAGGATTGAGGCCAATAACGCAGGGGTTGAGGAAGCGCTTATGTTAAATCAGCAGGGCTTTATAACCGAAGGAACGGTTGATAATATTTTTATAATAATGGATGGTGAGCTTTGCACGACTCCTTCCATAGATGGATCATTAGCCGGTATTACCCGTGACCTGATTTTAAAACTTGCAACTGAAAGTGGAATAAAAACAAATATAAAATCACTCGCAGCTTATGATATTTATGCAGCTGATGAATGTTTCTTAACTGGAACCGGTGCAGAGTTAATACCGGTAAGTGAAGTTGATGGGCGTGAATACGATGCATCTCCAGGCCCTGTGTTTAAGCAGTTAAAAGAACTCTACCAGATGAGTTTAATGCAATAACATTATCAGTACCATTACAAAGGTGTATTCACCATTGAAAAAGTATTAATCAACCCCATCTACTAAATAATACAAAGGTTAAGCGATGTTATAAATTCTATAACATCTTTTATTGAACTTAATTATTAATTAAACACTTTATATACAGTGTTTCGCGTATAAACTTGAACAATATGGGGATGATATGCAATTTAAAGATTATTACGAAATCATCGGTGTTCAACGCGATGCGAATCAACAGGAAATAAAACGTGCTTATAAAAAACTGGCGCGTAAATATCACCCGGATGTAAGCAAAGAAACCGATGCTGAATTAAAGTTCAAGGAGCTGGGTGAAGCATATGAAGTTTTAAAAGATCCTGAAAAACGCATTGCATATGATCAGTTCGGCGCCAACTATAAATCCGGACAGGACTTCAATCCTCCGCCAAACTGGGATGAGGGTTTTGAATTTAATGGCGCAAGCCATTCAGCATCGTTTAGTGATTTTTTTGAATCACTTTTTGGTCAACAATTTAATAGTGCTTATGAAGGCGCTAACAGACAGCAGGCGCATGGTGAAGATCATCATGCAAAAATTTTTATTGATATTGATGATGCATTTAACGGTGCGACACGCTCTATCAGCTTACAGGCCCCCACCGTCAATAGTCAGGGACAGGTGGTTACGAGTACACGAACACTGAATGTCAACATTCCCAAAGGTGTTAAACAGGGACAGCTCATCAGATTAGCCGGACAAGGCACAGCAGGTTTAAGCAATGGAAAACCGGGGGACTTATATCTTGAAGTCAATTTCAAAACACATGACTTCTATCGTGTTGAAGGTAAGGACATTTATCTGGATTTGCCAGTCGCTCCCTGGGAAGCCGTACTGGGAACGACTGTTAAAACCCCAACCCCTGATGGTAAGGTAAACTTAAAAATTCCAGCAGGCGCGGTTTCAGGGCATAAGATGCGTCTCAAGGGCCGTGGTATTCCAGCAAAAATCCCCGGTGATTTATACGTTATTATAAATCTGGTTTTACCTCCTGCTGATAATCAGAAAGCTGAAGATTTTTATCGCAAGATGGAAAAAGAACTAAACTTTGAGCCACGAGCAGCACTGAAAGTCTAATTAGTTTTAAGTGTTAATTTATAAGAGGAAGTATTTATGAGTGAAGCATGTCATATAGTGTGCCCAGCATGCTCAGCGATTAATCGCATACCAACATCACGCCTTCGTGAAACCCCTAAATGTGGAAAATGCCACAAACCACTATTCAGTGCTCATCCGGTAGAGTTAACTACAGCAAGTTTTAACAGGCATGTTAGTCGAAATGATATTCCTGTACTGGTTGATTTCTGGGCTCCCTGGTGTGGTCCATGTAAAATGATGGCCCCGGCTTTTCAACAGGCGGCTGCTGAATTAGAACCGCTAGTACGTCTGGCTAAACTAAATACTGAGAACGAGCAACAAATTGGGGCACAATTTAACATTCGCAGCATTCCCACTCTGGCATTATTTAAAAATGGAAAAGAAATAGCCCGTCAACCCGGTGCAATGAGCAAGGAAGATATTGTACGCTGGGTACAGACGCATATATAACATCATCACATACAGGGTGCTTAGATATTACCTGAGCACCTTTACCTCATGTACTCTCTCCACTCTCTTAAGCCCCACAAGCTGACACTTTATATTCTATAATCATAGATAGGCCGTTAAACAATATTTAATACCCCCCGTTCCAGACTTTAACGTGCTGAATCAGGTAATAACTATGAATGACAACACTAGCTGTCAACTGACAGATAGACAGCTTGAAAATATAATCAGCGAACTTGAAATAGCAGACATAAACCATCTTGAGTGGCTTAAATGCGTACACAGCAGCATTATTTGCAATCATGAATTTGAAAAGGATGCTATATCAGATGATTCCCATAAACTCTGTCGTTTTGGTCACTGGTATTACAACGATGCACCTGAATTGTTACAAAGTCGGCCTGATTTTTTAGCGATTGATGAGTTACACAAAGTGATGCACGATGCAGCTCGCCAGCTTGCAGAACTGCATAATAATAAGGCATCAATAAGTAAAACAGAATATGAAGAGTTCATACTCAAGCAACGTGCCTTTTCTAAAAAATTACTTAGATTACGTGACAGCTTAAGAGATAACCTACTTTCATTTGATCCCCTTACCGGCCTGATGACACGTGGACCATTTACTCATATTATTAGCACCGAATTAGCACGTGTAGAAAGAGCTAATTCTTCCAGCTGCCTGGCAATGATTGATATCGACTATTTTAAAAAGATAAACGATACTTATGGTCACCTGACTGGTGATCGAGTGCTCAGTAGTATTTCACAGTTTCTATTACATCATATACGTAGTTATGACTCAATTTGCCGCTATGGAGGAGAAGAGTTTCTTGTTTGCCTGCCAATGACAAATTCAATTCAGGCATTAGAAGTAATGCAGCGCATTTGTTTTGAACTGGAAGAACATCAGATTGAGCATGATGACGATATCTCACTTAAGACCACCATTTCAATCGGAATAGCCGAATTCAAAGCCGGTGAAAATTATGAGAGCTGCCTGAAACGTGCTGACGATATGCTTTATAAAGCAAAACACGAAGGCCGTAATCGCGTATGTGTTTAGTACAACAGTTTTTCCTGCTAAAGCAGGAATATAACTAATTCACATATACGTGTATAACCTGATTATTTAGGCGGATAACTTTCAAACATTTTATAAACAAGCTGGCCTATTCGTTTTGTAGATTCATCAGGTGTAGCTTCTCTCCCGTGTATTTTTTTAACTGTAGTAGATCGCCAGATAAGCTCCTTCTTACCTGTTGATACCATATCAATAACCAGAGTACCCTGAAGACTGGTTCTTAACTGGTTTCCGCTGCTTAAATTAATATGACCACGGCCGGATTTACCAACACTCATACCAATTCCTGCAGACAAGGCGCTAGAGCTTAATTTTTTCTCAACACTAATATGATAACTGAGAGTTACATCAGCAGAATCAGATTTAGTAAACCCCTTTCTACTCATATTGTCATCCATTGCCTGAATAACCCGTTTACTTAATAAAGGATCCTGTTTGGCAAACGCAGAAGATGGCTGCATATCCCACTGATATGTTTTAATCTGACTGAAATCAACACTACTATCAAAATCAAATGATGTTTTAGTACCACTACATGAATAAAGAAAAAAAATGCTAGACAGACCAAGTAACAACTTCATTAATTTTTTAACCATTTAAAATCCCTTCACAACACCATTTATTTGAGACCGATAGCTTAACATAAACGCATATAACATGAACATCAGGCAATCCATGTATTCCATCGTCTAAAGATGCGACCATTCCTGCTCATTAACACACCTCCACAGTTTCCGGGTATACACCAGTCAAAAAACTGATCATCGGATTTACATAAAAAACGCAATACATTCCATTCACTATCATCTGCCAATTCTTTATCGAGCCGGTCTTTTAATATACTTTCATCGATATCGATACACGAGCTTACCTCTTCTCCTTCATCTGTACCTTCAAACCGGTCCAGTTCATATATAAGTTCACGTAAATGTGTCGTATCAGCTTCTAATGAACTACGTAGAGACAAAGAAAATGCATCTAAAGCTTTATCAATATAATTTAAATACACTTTATTATTAAAATCACCTCCTGATATTAAAATATCCGTATTATTTAAAGTAGCAACAAGTTCCAACTTATCTTCATGAGATGGAAGTAATACATCAGGAATATCGGTATAACTCAATACCGTGTTTAGTTTTTTTTGATATTCAAAATCCTTATAATAGAACATGGTATAAACGGTTTCATTAAAAGTAACATAATCAATAGCCCTTCCATATTTACAATTGCTACCTGCTTTAGACACTCTGATATATTCTTTAAAGAATAATGCGCGACCATAGGAAAACTGATCTTCTGTCATTTCCAGTTCATCCAGATATACCGCTCCATCCAAGCTTCTTACACAGCCTTTCTCTGGATAATATTCCTGAAAAATATAAGTATAATTATCATCATTTACCTTAAAGTCTGACATAAAATAATCTAAATTATCATTAATGTTAGACCTTAGATCACTAACTTTATATACCAATGAATTAGACGTATCTTCATCTTGCATATATTCAATTACTTTATACTTTTCATCAATTATCGAACCAACTGGTAACCTAACCCGATTGTCAGACATGTATTTTACCTTATGCTTTATTACAATAATCGTTATTCTTATTTATAAACTTTTTCAATTATTAATATGTTATTTATTAAAACGTAAATACTTTAAGGCAATCTATAGAAAACATTCCCCATGATAAATACAGATTACAACTATCCCGATATTGGAACACCTCATGAGTATCTTCTTTGTTTTGATAAATTCCCGCTGTTCGATAATTGAAAAACTCAACACACTGATTCGAGCTAGAATAAAAATTATCTAATTGATAAGAACACTCTTCTCGTACTATAGACAGCGTATCTTCAATATCAGGTGAATATGATGTACCAACATAATCCATATAATCGAGGCATGACTCATTAAAACCATAAGAATTAATTGAATTTTCGCAAGTTGACTTTGCTTGCTCGACAATATCTATTGCTTTAATACTATATGTTGTTGTATTAAGTAAACGCGCCACTAACGTAACATCATTAAATTCAATCACATATGACCTGGTACTGGTTGTGTCCGGTAGAATATCAAAAACCACTTCCGTTGACGCATCTGTGGAAATTAGTCTAAGTGATGTTGTTAACTGAGCAGGTATACGAATAATACCTTCACTGGCACTAAGTAGAGTCGAACACAAATTGCAGTTTTCATTATACAAAGGTTCATCGGTAATAATATTAGATAAATTGAAATGTAGCCCTGTATTGTTAATCAACCGAAGATAAACTGTTTCTTCAATTGCCACTGGTTCACCTACTGTAACGCGAGTGATGCTATTCTTTGATACGCCCACCTGCTCCATATCAATTAGCGTTCCTGAATCCACATCATAAAAATATAAATCCAGTAATCCATTCGCACTAATATACATCTGTGCATTGAGCTGTTTTCTATCGATATAACCAATAATTCTATTAAAATCACCACCTTCAGTAACATACAATACGAAGTCTGTATTATTATTCACAAGCACCATACCCTGATCAAGTTGAGCCAATTCATTATCAGTATATGGGTTCCAGCTGCCTCCTGATTGCGTTGTGTATGCCAGTGAACCCTTCACAAACTCAGATATATCATTATTAATATTATTATTTAAGTCCGACTCTTTAATAGCAAAAAAGTGTACTACCCCCTCACTATTACTTAATGACCTCATATCCACCTGAACATGTAAGTCTGTAATTTTAAAATATTTAGCATCTGGTTGACTAAAAGCTCTGTCAGTAGAAACAATGTAAGTTTCTCCTGAAGTATTAATAAAGGTAAAGTTACCAAACTGATTACTAAAGGTAGGTTGTAAATCGTCTATCAGATACTTAAAGTGTTGTTCCTGATCAGATACAACTGAAGTTGATTTGTCTGATTCACATGCTGAAATCAGCAATAGAATAGTTAAAAATAGAAAACCCAGTTTATTATTCATCTTTATCACCCTGATAAGTCAATATTAACGTTCTTATTTATAAAGACAGGTAATATTGAATTTCATCAGGGTAAATAGAGAATTTTTATAATTTTATTATTGTTGAGCCAGGCTATAGACTTAATTCAATATTGGCCGGTTTCAACATGCTTAACATCTGCTGGAATGTACGTGTAATGGTGAGTGCTAATGAATGACCTTTCCCCTCTGTATCAACACTTTCTATTTCACCATTCTGATCATAAACAACAATTAAGGCGCCCTTGCCTTCAACTTCAATTCGTACAGGTTTATGGAAGTCGTTATAGGTAAAAAATATTGTAGTTTCACTGGTTCTCATATTAACGATATGATGTCTATCATCATACTGAAGTAATAAATGCAATCCATCACTGTTTTCAGCTTCAACTAAGTCTTCATTTTCATTATAAGAAAAATGTATCCATTTTTTACTTTCCTGCCCATGTTTAGAGGTACTCTGAAAATATGCTAATTTATTTATATCATTATAAATATACTCTAGAATCGAGTTTTCAGACTCTTTGTATACAATACGATCATATTCATCATATGCGAATTTAGTAGTTCTTCCATATCGCATTATTGATATGGGTGAACAGCGACTCATATGTCTATATTCTGATATTAATTCACCCTGTTTATATTTTTTTAAATGCCTTGTATATGCATATTCATCATCAATATAAATATCCTCATACTCAACTCTATAATGCAGCGTATCTTCACCTTCGGACAAGGTGTAATCTACAGAAAAAGATTTAACACCTTCACTTTCAGAAATCATCTCATATTTATACGATTCTTTACTGTCACCCTGTATATACTTTTCTACCCGTAACAAACCATCAAATTCCTGATAGCTTATTTCCATTGTTTCATCATCGGAGTATTCAATACGACTAAGAAAACCATCATCAACATATCTATAATGCACACCACTAAAACCATTAGTAACAGATTTTAATAATCCGTTGTTATAGGTGTAATCAATATCATCAGCATCAGACGCATCACGGTTAACAAAGCGTTGAACACGCCCAGAATCATCTGTTATTACCTGATAGTCATCTTCTTCATTACTTACAAATCGTGTAAGAAATCCATTTTTATCATACTCAAGTAAATATCGGTTATCATCACTAATATACTCAGCTACCAACCCCTGATTATTAAATACGAATATCTTGTTTTCATAAGACCAGATATAACGATTATCAGTCTCAACTATCTCACCTGTTTTACCCTCCCACTCTCCATCTTCGTTACGCATGAAATTATGAAATGTTCGACTAGTAGCACTGAATACATTTAAGTATTCATCTGAGATATCAATACGACTGTCATAAACTGATACCCAACCAAAACCAAATAGACCACTATCTGCATTATCACTACTGTATACGCGCTCCATGCCATAAAAATCAGAATTTTCAAGAGTAAAAACACCGGTTCTACGGTCAACATCTGCTGAAACAGTAAAACTGGCGGTTATTAGAGTCAGCAGTGATATACCGATCAATATAAGTGAACGAATTGAATTTTGAGTCATGTGTGCCTCTTTAAACTGTAATTTATGGAAAGTTACAGTTAGAGACATCACTTTAAGAAAAGTATCAGGCTAAATAGAACACTTATTTAAAAGAATAATATATGAAACAGGATTACTACCTGTAAAGAAGCTAAACAGAAGATATATGTCGTACTACAAATAAGCCTGAAATTATGACAATAAAATTCGCAATTAGTAGCGTTATTGTACATATGTACAACATCAAAGTCTGGATAGTTGCATCGACTGTTGCATTCCATGCAATAGCGGACGTTCGACAAACATAAAAAAGGCGACTAAAAAGTCGCCTTTAAGCTACAGCAAATATTGTTAGGTTTTATGCTTTCTTACGTCGAGCAAAACCTACTAAACCAATCAAACCAGAACCAAATAACCAAACGGCTGCCGGTACAGGAACAGCTGAAGGTCTCACTAGCGCACTACCCATATCAAATGCAGGTGTATAATCATCATATGAGCTGATACCAAATGATATCAAATCACTGTTACATGTTCCGCTATCATCACAACCTATAATAATTCCACGATCATGCGAGTAAGGGTCATATGTGGATGACCCCATTTGAAAGATGGTATAAGCACCTATACCTGAGGTATCCCCCCATAAATTAACAAGATTTGTCGAGTCATTACTATAATTTAGTAGTGCATAGTAATCAGGTGCAGCAGGATCATATGATCCTGTTAGCCCTGAATTATTAAAAAAAGTGGAGACCATACTATCGGTTGCATATGACCAGCCTTCAAATTGCCCACCAATACCGAATTGTGATGATACATAACTATAAGATAGACCCGTAGACTCAGTTAAATCTAACCAATCAAGCCCACTGACATCATCTGTTGTATATGTACCGTTATCTATTAAAGCAGCATTCACACTAGTTGATAAAACTAAAGCTATAGCTGTTGAAGCTAATTTCCAAAATTTCATTCGTCATTTTCCTTTACATTTTTATTAATTTTTATTAATCCAGATAATAAATATGCAATATTTATACCTTACCTATAAGCCGCTGTTTTAAATGGACTTATTAAAAAGTGAAATGATTTGTGATTGATGACTGTAAAGAGCAATGACATTTAAGCTTGTATTTTTGAGTGGCTGCTTTGGAAGATTCTGAATAGTGGTTATGAATAATCGAAGTACTGTTTATGGTTATGAGCAGAACATCAGCACCAGGTCAGCCATATGCTGCTTACACCCTAAAGCAGAACTACAAGATTATTTAATTTAGTTCTGAGTACGTCCAGAAGCAGACGTTCGAGACAAATAAAAAGACGACTAAAAAGCTGCCTTTCTATAATCAAAACTGATTTAGTTTTATGTTTTCCTACGTCTAGAAAAAACCACTAAACTAATTAAATCCGAGCCAAATAACCATACTGCTGCTGGCACTGGTACTGCACTAACATCACCCGAGTGTGCAGCTCAGGCATATGTTTCTTCTAATCTTGAATAAATGATGACCGGGGTAATTAAAGTCAATTATCCCGATCATCAATAGTACTTGTAATGTTATCGCCTAGATACTTTAAGCATTATTTCTTATATTTTCCAGTGGGTGGATGAATTTGAACATTACCACCATCAAGAGTTGCGCTGGCCTCAAACACGATTTCCAGTGTTCCTGGGTCTCGAACTGTAATAGAGAAAAAATCCTGATCGTTACCTTTTTTACCATGTGGTTCTCCGGCATCCTGAACGTAACCAGTAAAGATATAACCATCTTTATGATTTAAGCGACCGACGCCTTCAAATGAAGCCTGATTGATTTTAAAACCTTTTTTACCGCCAGGTTGGCCTGGACCAGTAAGGTTGATTACATCACAGCTTACAATATGAACCTCATTAGAATGGAAGTTGTCTCCAGTGTTGTGGTCCACGACTTCCCATGAGCCACGAGGTGGTGGACCCACATTGCCTCCAAATGTATAGTCTTTTGTTCCAGAAGATTTCCCTGCATTTTGAAAGCCACCTGTTGTGATCCAGCAACTATCAGGCGAGGGTGTCTCCACTGAAAACCCAGACGCCATCCACACCAAGGAGGCAGGAAGATTTCCAGGTGCGAAAATGCCATCATCACGTGAAAATATCTGGGCACTGAGACTGGTTGCGCCTGCAGGTATAGTGACTACTAGATTGACTGTATCCCAGAATTTACCATCATTGCTGTTCAATTGATCAGAAAATACAGCCGTGGTACCACCCGTAGTAATTTCAAAAGAACTTGGACGAAAATACGAGGAATACACGCTGCCTACAAACAGTTCTACGCTGCCAATGCGATCAGCATTAGATGCAGTAAAGTTAAATGTTTGTAGCTCGGTAGCATCAAGAGGTATTGGCCAGTCGATCATTGCAAAATCATTACCATCTCTTATATCCACTTGAGATTCGGCCGAGCCATCGTCGTATATTACTAAGACACCTGCACCGTAGGTCTCATCAGGGAAGTAGACACCATTGACAGTAAAAGAACTAGTCCCGCTAGTGACAAGTCCCAGAGAGGTAATGTCGGCTCGATAAGATACGGTGATTTTGCCATTAGCATACCATGTATCTCCACCAATAAAGTTTCCCGTGACATCAGCGCCTTCAACATTAATGGTATCGGTTAGAGTGAGCTGTGAATGATCATGGTTATTACCTCCCCAGTAGAGAATCACTTGTTCAACCGTTACAGCATCTGGAATGGTAATAGTGATTGTGCCCGACAGATGGTTTTCAAGACCAATGCCTGCTGCCCTGATGCCCGTGCCAGCAGCAATAGGGATACTTGGGGAACCAAGTGATTCAGTGCCATCTGCATGGGCAGACTTAGAAAGACATAAAATAGAGCTCGTCGCCAGAATGAAAAATGTGCCTATTAATAATGATGCTATGGGTAGCTTTGCTTTTATCATTTGTTTTACTCCATTCAAAATGTATTGTTTTTAAAATACTCATGAGAGGAAATCATTAATGCTTTGAATTATAAGTTTAAGAAAAAGCCAACGGACAGTATTGAGATACATCAAACAGGACTCACATACTTTATTATGGTGATTCTCAATGTCCGCTTTGGGTGGCGGTCTCAACCGGTCGACGCAACACTTTATACCAAAGTGACCGTATATGATTGTTTTATAATAATTGTTGAATAGTTTTCATCAGTTTTTTAATCAATATGGGCTTTTCCACTACGGCGTTCATTCCAGCTTTAAGATAAAGGTCTTTTTCATCTTTCATTACACTAGCTGTTAGCCCTATAATCGGGACATGTTTTGATTTTGCACTGCCTTCTCGAATGACTCGAGTTGCCGAAACGCCATCCATTACGGGCATGTGTACATCCATTAATATTACATCAAAAAGTTGTGATTTTATTTTTTCAATAGCAACTTGTCCATTTTCTGCTTCTACTATCTTCTGGCCCGCCTGTTCTAGTAATGTGCGCGCAGCAAAACGGTTAATTGAGTCATCATCAACCAGTAATATGGAAAGACTTCGATTAATTTTAAGCTTTTCCTCAGTCTCTTCTAAAAGGAAGCTTTCTCTGGGTATTGATAGTCTTACAGAAAAAGTAAAACAACTGCCTTTACCTGGCTTAGAAGTAACCCGAAGGCTTCCGTCCATAATATCGGTTAGACGTTTACAAATGGCGAGCCCCAGGCCGACACCATTATTTATAGTGCGATCTGATTCTAGCTGATGAAAAGCTTCAAAAATAAGCTTCAATTTATCATCTGCTATACCGATCCCTGTATCTTTAATAGTGATATGTAAGTTAAATTGATTATCTGTAATTAATTGGCCACCAATAGCTAATTTAACCTCACCATCTTGTGTGCATTTAACTGCGTTACTAAGCAGGTTAACAATTATCTGAAGAAGCCGTGCTGCATCACCTTCTAGATATGCAGGCAGGTTGTCACTCACCTTAGTAATAAATATAGTTTTTTTATTTTCAACAAGTGGTTCAATTAAATTTTGTATATCTGTTATCCAGGCAAAAGTTTCAAAAGGCTCAATATCCAGAACCAGTTTTCCTGATTCGATTTTAGATAAATCAAGTAAATCATCAATAAGTAACAACAGGATATTACTAGAGCTGCCGAGAGTTTCTACATAGAGTTGTTGTTCTGCGTTGAGAGCCGTGCCACGCAAAACCTGGATCATCCCCAGCACACCATTCATTGGAGTACGGATTTCATGGCTCACATTTGCCAGGAATAGACTCTTGGCATTGTTGGCATGTTGCGTTTGTTCTAGTGCGATATCCAGTTCATATACCTTTTGTTTAAGTTTGTTAGCGATTTGTAATCGCTTTACTTCATTTTTGTGATAAAGCTGTGCATAAAATATCAACACAGAAAACAAAACTATTCCCACCAGTAAGGTGAAGGTTAATTGATACCAGCTCAGCGAATTCCATCCCAACTGATATTCGTTAATCAGTACAAAAGGCTGGTTTTTGCTTTCCAGTATTTTACGGTTTGAGTAATGCGGAAATATCAGCTTTTCTAGCCAGCTACGGACACTCCCTTGGTCTAAATGCAGATGTCCTTTATTATCTGTAGCGGCAAAATCTTGATGATGCAGAAGCTCAGTCATGCCAGGCACTTTCTTGTGTTCATGATTTAATAATGTATCGGCTCTGATTACCAGCATAGCTGCTCGTTTAATCACGCCATGAGTGTTACTTATTTTTTTTAGTGATACAGGTTTGTATATCAAATAAGCCAAATCACCTTCAACTAATTTAAACGGCTCAGTAATGACAGAACGTTTATTCTGTGAATATTTTTTCAATGATCTTCTGAAAAAAGTATGTGAAAACAGGTCCACACCAAGCACTTCACGTGACTCTGGAGGAAAAGGTTCCATAAACACAATCGGAAAGTATATATCCTGTTTTTTTATAGGCTCCATTTTACGATCAGTTTCATAACCAAAAGATTTTATTCTAAAATCAGAATTAACAATTGTTTGATAATGTTTTGTGAAAGCATCTAATTTCTCGTAAGGTACAGCCTCAATGATTTCAAACATAAATATATGTGGATACTGTTTAAGCATTTCCTGTGCATAATTTCTTACATGCGGCTGATCCAATTCTTGCATGCTATTGACTAGAGCTGCAAAACCTTCAAAGACAGCTTCATTAGTGCGAACGCGATCATTAGCCTGTTGATAATGCGAATTAATGCTTTCAACAAATAGTTGCTTTGCAGAATTTATATCTGACAGAACAATACCTGCCATAACAGTAATAAGAAGAGATAGCCATAATAATACAGCTAAATATAAGAAACGCGATCGTCTAAAGCTTTGTTCTATCAATAGTGCCCCCCTATCAGCTTCGTACAATAAATATTACTTAGATGTATCATACATTACATTTCTCTTTAATGACTGCTTCTGGCTGATTAGAGAATATGGTCTGCAAATACAGCTTTAGAAATTGCAAACAACTGCTTACACCCTGAAACATAAGTTAACATGCAATAAAAAGGCGACTAAAAAGCCGCCTTTCCACAATGCAATATTGATTTAACTTTTATGCTTTCTTACGTCTAGCAAAACCAGCCAAACCAATTAAGCCAGAACCAAAAAGCCAAACTGCTGCCGGTACAGGCACTGCAGATGGAGCTGTGGCTGTTTGATAAAACCAACCAGCTCCTGTAATGCTAGATGAAGTCAAAACACCAGTAGTACTAATAGTATCAGTATGATTGTATGGTCCGTATTCGTCCGTTAATCCAGCAGTTCCAAAGTCAGAAGTAAACCCACCAATCCACTGACCAAAACTATTTACACCTGTGCGGTTGAATCCTACCGTAGAAAACATACCAGGCGCCCAAGCGGAATTGGCTTCAGTATAAGTTGAGATGCCACCCGTGTGAGGTGATATCGCTGAAAATAGGAAATCTCCTACTTGATTAGCAGATGCCCAGGAATAGCCATCAAGGTCCCAACCATTAAGGCTACTACCAACACCACATACGCCAGCTGGGCATTGTGTATTCATTTGATCCCATGATAAATTAGTAAATAAAGATGTCTGAGCCCAAGTAATTCCATCAACTGACACAGTGTCAGTAATAGGGGCGGCATGTGACGATATTGTAGTGAAACTTAAAACTGCAGCGCATGATGCGCCAATAAGGAGTGCTTTCTTCATTTGTATTCCTTGTATTTTTGTTGTTGATTCGTGATTGGAATCAGATTTGTTACGCAATATGAGACTTAGAAATAAATACTTAAAGGAATAATGGCGAGATGGTAAATGACTCATCTGTGCTAAAAAATCAATATATACCGCTTTTATCATTTAATTATTTTTTTTATAAGAACCCATTTATATTCAAGCAATGATTATACCGCTATTGATATATATCAATACTTACAGAGCGCTTATAGATATATAAGTATTTTATTGTTTTGTAACGTGTAAAGAAAAGCAAAATTTAGACTGTTATTTACATTCAAAAAAAGAATCACTTTACAGTTTTTTAGAGTCTGCTTTAGGTCGCATGCAGAAGTCAGGCTAATAATTTTGCAGTTCTGCGTCTGACTACTTCCTGCTATCCAAAAGAATATTTTTAAATTCTGCTATCGATTCATAAACATAAAATTTGTTGAATTATTCTTAGCGGACACCAATCGCCCCCGACTTAATAAAAAACCGCAAAAATGTCCGGGCCATGCCCGTCAACTTATTAACTGACAAAGAATAATATTTCTTTCTTAAAACTGAACGAGTGCTTTCATTCTAATTCAGAACTTCAAACAAACAGGTTTGAAAGTAGACATTTTAGTTATACCATGACCACAAACACCAACATTAGCTATCTAATAACTTGAAACTAGATTCAAACGTTGTTGCAACTTCATGAGCAACTTTATCCCCTTCCAGAATATCCATTTGTAAATGATATTGTTTATTATTATCAAACAACCAAACCTGTCGAATATATAAAGGATTATTTTTTATCTTTCTGGTCACTGAAAACCCCTTTAAACCATTGAGTTCAAAGTCAGGTACAGATGAAACGGGCTCCATTAACACTTTCGCCGACGTGCTATCCATTACTTCTTCATACGTACTACCGTGAGCGGGCCTTTGTCCAACAGTCAACGCTAACCCTAATATACCAGGGGCTTTTGCCCTGAACAGAGACCAGTTATCATCATCATTTAATGGTTCCCAGTTTCTTGCTGCCTGAATAAAACCGCCTTTAAATGGATCTTCAACTTTACAGACTTCTGCATCCAAATTGTCCGGCACCTGAAAACGAATACCCAGCTGATTGTTTTCAATAATTTTATTAGTGCCACTATAAACCCATTTTTCTTCTTCAGTCTTCCTTATATGTTTTTCTTTATTTCTAGCAAGCTGATTTTCAACATCATCAACAAAGACATCTTCAATACCTAGAAAATTTTCTATTTCCTGTTCCATAAATAATATTTGTGTAGCAGATGACTGAACAGTTAATAACTTCTGAATTGCATCATTATTCATTTTTACATTAAGATAGAACTTAACTTTTCTCCCGGCAGAATCGGACATTGAAGAAGACTCTTCTCGTGTACAGAATATTTGAGAGATATTTTCTGAAAGGATATTCATACTTCCCGGAAAGGGTATAGGAAAATGCTTTATGGATAACTCATAAGGTGTAATACGAATACTCGTTTTATTTAACAGACTAACTAGCAATGCATAATGAAGACCGCCTATGGCAATGACAGGAATCAACATATACCATTGGAATTGATGTTGGAAATTAGAAATAAGTAAAGGCACATCAGCTTTTTGATAAATCATCACATCAAAATAACCAGTAATAGCAGCCAAAATAATTACTGAGCTTATAGTAAACCAGGTTCTGGTTATAATTAACTCCTCTGCTTTACGATTTAACTTAATCCCTTTGGGTTGCTCTAACTGCGATTCATTCTCTTTCATATTGTTTTTATACCAACAAAGATATCGGAAGTTTACACATCAAAACCTGATAACTATATATGGTTATCAGGTTTTTAATCAATGTATTATTTTTATATCAACACTTAAAATATAATATTCCACCAGAAACTAATAATTTATATTTTGTAACTCACTACTGTTTTGAAATAGTATAACCACCACTGATATTTATGCTTTGATTATCCATATTTTCTTCCGGGTTAGCGCCAATACCAAACATTAACGATGAATTAAACCCAATAAAATAAGTTTTATTTTCTGGTGGTGCCAGTAAAGTCATCTGCTTATTAAGTTGTAGTAATGAACCAGTAGAGTCATTACATCCACGAGGGGCTACAAACTCTGACATATCAGCGATTGATGCTATATCCAGAAGATCAGTAACAGGCACATCATTATCATTCTCATCTCGGATAAAAATAATTTGTCTCCAGTTAGCAAGTGCACCTCCTGATAAATTATAGTTCCAGTCTACAAGGTTACAACTAAGATCAATAGATAAATTATAAGTCGTTTCCTGAGTATGATTAAAATAATGTGTCGCACTTAAAAGTAATAATGACTCACCTGTTTTACATTCTGGGGGACGATCAATGATTCCCGTTTCTGCACAACTACCTTCTACATACCCCGTTGCATTGATTAAAATTTCACCGCTGTTAGCAGAATGTCCAACACTCCCATTCAACGAAGCGCTTTGATAATTGTTATATGTATTACAGCCGTCACCGTGTGAGGTTACTGTTTCTGCAAGTGCATGAGAAAAATTCAGCGTAACACCATTAGTTACATCTAATGGGTGAATCAAACTAACTCCTGGGTCAATCATTTCACCATAAACTGATGTATCCTCTGTCACATATTCAGGAGGCTGGTTAGGACAAGTACCAAGTGTTTCCGGGCCTTCAAATTTACTTGCGGTTTCCAGGTAAGTAAACACACGCGCATCACATTTTTGTACCCGCAGGCTGTATTCAGTAACCACATCCGGATCTTCATTACTTCTTGCGCTAATAACAATATTACCTTCTTGAGCCGGTGTTATTCGAGCAAGGTTATTACCTCCATCAACTAATGTTGCACCGGAAAGCGGTAACCAGGTAACCGTTTCATCATTTGCCCCGGTTACCGTTGCTAATAATGAAACTTCATCTCCAATTTCCACACAGCTGAGTGCATCCTGACGATCAAGTTTCACGTCTACGTTCAAATAAGCCTCAGCACTTCCTTCTGTAGGTGAATAGACCTCAAGCTCCATAGACAAACTAGTCAGCTTAACCGTAACAGGAAAGAGATCTTTGTTATCTGGTGTTTTAATTGTGAATCTAACCTGATTGCCTATTACCGCTTCACTAACTAACGTTGCTGGTGATACCTCAAGCATATATGATTCTGGCACTTTAGAATTTTCAATAACAGCAGTAAACTCTACCTCGGCACCTGGGCTATCGGCTTTAACTCGAGATTGAGTGTAGGTAACACGCTTAGGGTTATTACCAATAGTAATATCCTTTTCCGTATCTCCCAATGTGCCAGAAACCACTGGAAACAATTCTTTATTTAACTTAACAGTTAAAATACTATCACCTTCCGTAACCGGTTTAAGTTTACGGTGATTCTCCAGTATAAAACTACTGCCATCTATTTCAGCCGTAATCCATGCGTCACCAGAAACATCTAAATTCGGCCATGAATAAGAAGGCACACTAAGGCAATCCACACCATTTCTGTCATCGAAATTACGATTCGCCGCCTCAGAAAAAGGCAATAAAGTACTCGAACTGATTGATGATATTGGCGCAACATTACTTGCTGTCAGTGCAGAATCCAGCATTGTTTTGGTCAGGTTCATGCCCTCACTTGTAGCCGTAGCAGATGCACGCCAAATTGGCGCAGCATTGCCTGACCATTCCATATAATCCTCTTCAATATATGCAGAAGGTGTTACCTCCAGTTTTATATTAATTTTAGTCGGCAGTAGCCTTGCCAGTTTTTTATTTGAAAAATCCATTATGAGCAGGCTAGCGCCACCAATAACAGCGACTGTTGTACCGGCAGGTCCCGCAAAACCAGCCATATTAAGCATGGTGCCTACATTGGTGGCATTAAATTCCGGATTATCAATGCGGTCCTGAGCTTTTTTGGCTTCAAGCATCGCATTACTCAAACCCTCTGCCGTTGTAATAACTTCCTTACTTACCTGAGCATCTATAAAATCAGGTGCACAGGTGTCTGTAGCGAGCAAAGGTCTTACAGATAAATCTGTAACCTTTTGTAAAATTAATTGTGACTTTGGAAAATTAACATCAATGTTATTATCAGTCTGGGTAGTTGTTTTTAAGACTACAGGCGCTACCACAGCATGTGCATCAGCTATCTTGATCATCTCAAGATCGAGATTAAGTTTACCGATGAGACTATCAAGCAACAAACGATCTTCATCACTCAAGCTGGCAAAGCTTTGACGCATAGCGTCTAGCGAAGCCTCTCCATTTCCATATAAAACATCATTTAATATACCTAACTGAAAATGAACTGGATTTGTAGTCGTTGCGGGGTTATGGGTAGTGGCATCAAACCCATAGGATAAAAACAGGTTTTGCATTGTCGTATCTAAAGCATCAATTGTTTTAGATGTTGTGTTTTCTCGAACTGTAACGGGTAAAGCATCAATAGTGAACATCCCTAGATCACAGCTTTTTTCTCCCTGACTAACATAAAGTTTCGCTTCTCCTCCTTCCATGCCAAATTCAGGCAATACTGGAATCGTAAAGAAATATCCCTCACCAGAAACCACACCGGGGAAAAATTCATAACTCGCTATTGTATCAATACCTACTACATCAAAACGAATTTTTTCGATTTGCTCACTGGTAATAATATTAACGACATCACCTGACTCACCCTGTAAAACTGATGGCGTCATCAAAGCACAATAATCTGCAGTTAGGGATTCACTATTTGATGCACCATCACTGCTACCTCCACCACAGGCTGTTAGCAATGAGAGTAATAAAACTAAAAAAGGAAATTTAAAGTTAAGACTAGAAATTGAATTATTCATTTACCGCTCCTTGAACATTCCATATGCTCATACTCAAGGGCGTGATCTTACGTGTTATAACAACTTCATAAAGTAACTTTTGTCACATAGAAACTATTAATCACACACCCTTTGATATATCTCATTATCAGGTATGTAATACACTTCTATAACCATTAGTTTGATATTCGCTTAATCAGTTGAGGTCACCCATGAAAGCAGACCTTTAAATGATTTTGTTTGAATAGCTGTTAACACCCTACAGCAGCACTACAAGACTATTTAGTTTAGCTCTGAGTACGACCAAAAGTTGATGGCATTGATCAACCGCATAAAAAGCATTGATTTAGAATTGATAAATCAATGATATTTTAAAATCGTCATTTGAGGTTTTGCTTCTTGGTTCATTAATTAGAAGTTGACCAAACTGTGAATCAACTTGAACCGTTTCACTTTTATTAGAAGACCATTGTTGGTGTTGGTACTGCATGGAAAACTGCCATTTTTTATTAATGCCATATATATAGCTGATATATCCTTGCCAGCCAGTTGCATTTTTTAAGGGTATTGCTGTTGGATTAATACCATTAAAATCAATTTTCATTTCACTATTAGCGTGCTGCAGATATTTTATACCCGAAATAAATAGATGGGAATTTGTGCGAAAATGATTCTCATACCCCAGTTTTATTGTTGACCAGCGATAAGTTTCATATAGTGCCTGCACCCCATTATTAGGTAATATGTCGCGAAGCCATAAATTGGCACTGTAACCGGCTGTTATAAAATGCTGTTTAGGGATAAGTTGAAGCTGCATTGATAGCCCCACATTACTTATTACCGTATCTGTTTTTGTTGTGTGTGGAGTGCCTGTTTGAGTTTGACCTTTATAGTCAACTAATCCCGCGAATACATCTGCATTAATTGCAAATTTAATAGAGGGTAGAGAGTGATTAATTTTTATTCCTAGCCCGGGTAATTTGCCAGACTCACGAACGATGACACTATTATCATCGGCGTATTCGGTATAGTTTAATTTTTTTACCTGAGTAGTAATATCAATAGAATTTTCCGCTGCGAACAGCTGCTGGAACGATGCTAACATTAATAGATTAGGTATTATAATTGTGAAATTAATTTTCAATAATGAACTCAATATACGCTCTTTATGGACTATATTAGACAGCAAAATCTTAAAAAAGATTAAATTTTACATGCAATAAACAAATGTCACGACAAAGCCGTGACATTTATTGTAATGAGATGAGTTAGATGTCTAGCATTGGTTTAGGTATGGGCTTTAAAGGAAGCGCAATCGGGCATGATTCTAGATAGATGGTTTCATCCGAGCCTTCTATTTGTATTCCATTCGCATCCAATAAGTATGTATATTTCTTAAATAAATCTTCATCAGGGTAATTAAAATAATTACGAAAGTATATACATTCAAAGACAACTTTTATGTTTCCATTTATTGTTGTTTCTCTTACCGTTTCATGGGTGCTTCCAAGGTCATACCAAATAATTTGATGAGAGTCACCGGCAGCCAATCCAAATGTATTCATTTGATAATTATTATCGAACAAGTCCCACTTTTCTACATTATATTTAGTCCAGCCTGATGCAATTGCCCAACTTGAATCTCGACTAATAGAGCTAATTAACTGAGATTCTTTGGCTTCATTAAATGATATTGGGGTATTGTCGCATCCCTCAAGACAGGTAATGACTTTATACCTATCGGTTGGTCCATATATGGATTCGCTATCATAAAAGTAGTGTAAATTATTTGAACAGATCCCACCATAATCTTGGCCATTATCGCCAGAAGCGAGAGGTGATAGCATGCACCCCCATGGCGATAGTGGTTGATATACCGCAGAGAATATCGTTTCATTCCCATTTTCATCTGACAACTTTAATTTAAAATTTGCACCAATATCTTCGAAACCATCGAATATTGCCAGCCCAGAATATGAACTCGCAAGAATATCCAGTGTATCTGCACCATTTAATACCGCTTCCGTATTTGTAATTTGGGCAAATATATCATCAGTTGTTAGTGTTGAGACGGTATACCCTGTCAAATCTGTAACAGCCATCACCTTCGTTTCATCTGATACCAGCACATCATTTGCAGATGATAGTGTATTGATTGTTGTGGTGATGGATGAGGATAAAAATTCAAGATTTTGCATAACAGATATGAGGCCTGTGATGGCTGATTTCACTTCGTCAATGATATTTTTGTCATCAGTGGTAATTCGGCTTGTTTCATTTATGCGTATGGTCGTAGTTTGGCCTTCTGCAAATATTAAGTCAGTTGTTACCGTTATATCACCTGATGTTATGGTGACACCTGTGGGGATAGGTTCGATAGAATCGTCTAATTCAAAAGAAATATCAGAATACAATGAATCAACAGACTGTGAGTATTCATCTACAAATTCGAGTAAATTGTAAGTTAATAGACCCAAACCAATTAATGCTGCAGGTTGAGCACCAGGTGTTGTTGCTGCCACAGCCCAAAGCGCTGCTGATGCGACTATTTTAATTTTTCGACTAGTCGTTAACACACCTGCCACAGGCAAAGAGGCTAATGGATCGTTATTTAGTATTAAATTGGCATTATTAGCAGTTATAGCAGAGTCTTGAGTAGATATATTATCGATTTCTGCCAGTAATAATGCTTTGTTTTCGAGCAGCATATCTATCAAAGGCTGGTCAGTTGCCGTTAACAGCATTTCATCAATTAGCGCTATAACTTCATTTGCCTTTGTTTCAAGATATACTTCCGGATTAGCAACCGTTAATCCTTGTTGCATAACAAAGTCTAATGCGAATGGGATAACTGAGTTGTTACTATCAGTTGTACAAGTATCGAATACGTCTACATTTAATGTGTATTGGCCTGGTTCAATAACTTGAGGTATTTCAAGGAGAACGCTGTTATCGCCATATTCAATCGTGTTAATAATATTATCTTCATTACCATGTATTGAAACTTTGGTGATAGCATTACAAGCATCATTGGTTTCAAGCTGAATGACTTCATACTGTTTGAACTCAGCTGTTGACTTAGAAAAATCCACCATAACGGGAATTCTCTGAATAGTATTTATTCCATCAGAATCACCGCCACCACACGCAGTAAGTCCTAAAGAGAATATTACTAATAGAGGAGAAACAAGGTGATAAATAGTTAAGCTAGAGTTTAATCGATTCATTCTAAAATTCTTCAAAGTCATATGTTGATTTCCCTTACATATTTATTAAATTCTTAAGAAAAATTAGTAATAAGCATTATCTATGCCTAAAAATTAAAGCATATTATAAACAATTACTTAAGATCCACATCACCCATAAGAGTTATATGGGTTGTGTAAAGAAAACTGCCATTCAACTTTATTTATAAATAACTATTTTTGAGAGGTGTTTTCTTAGTGAGCAATAAGAAAGTGAACCACAACTAACTGCAGATATTAATCTCGTTCTGGCAGTCTAAAAAACATCCAGTAACGACTTACACTCCAGACTGTTTGAAAACACCAACAGTATAAATTTTTCCGTAAACTCTTACCCTATCACCCGTAGTGCATAGTAATAAGGCATTTATTTCAAAAATAGATATTATGAGGCATTCCAAAAAGATAAAAAAAGATGCTACAAGTGCTAATATAATCGAAGTAAAACCTTTAAATAATGCACTAGCATTATTACGCTTTGTATTATCTCTATCAATGTAGCTTGCCCTATAATATTTATCACTCGTTTTAGGTTATAGGCGAATACATTAAAGCCGGTCATGTGGTGGAAGCCGAATCTTGATGGCCATACGACGAACTTCCGCTTATGGCTAGTTCCGGAACTGACATTAACAATTTCTTAATATACGCTTCATGGTAAAAGCACTCGTTCAATACCGGCTTATATATAATTGTTAACTGCAATAGACTAACGGACATGGTCCGGACATTTTCACACTTTTTGCATAAAAACAGTGCCCACTTTTGTCCGTAAATATTAATTCGACAATTTTATGTTCATGAATCGATAGCGGAACTCAAAATATTCTGTTGGATAGTTGGAATTAGCCATAAGCAGATATTAAAAGCATATGAAAATAATACCTCTTCCGACTCAAAGCAGATGCTCGTGTGACTCAAATACATCTGGTTGATTACTATCAAAATGAACTTATTACTATTGATTTACAATGTTACTAATAGTGACTTATAAAATATGACATAAGACTTATATTTAAAATATTTATATAGTTCTATGTCATCAAAATGAACAAATCTAAATGCTCTAATTTTGATTAATTACTCTAAGAGCAGATTGGAATAATTCATTTTAAACGGAGTTTTATGATGAATATATTTATCAGCTCTAACCAACAATTATATTATTTTATTCTACGTCTATTAGAGGTAGTTCTTCTCAGCCTGTTACTTATAACATGTGGTAGCAGTGATTCAACTTCAACGGTCGAAACACAAGATGATGATCAGATATTAGTTCTACCTGATTTTCTTGCTAATAAACTCATTGGCTTTGTGATGGATAATGAAGGCGAACTCATTCCTTTTGCATCATTGGGTGGCGCATCCACTGGAAGTGTTGGTGTGACTACGGATGCTGCTATACCGACAGCAAGTGGCTGGTATGAGGTGCGTGCTGAAGGTTATGCCACTTCATATACCAGGGCGAGCGGTAAGATTGATGACGTTACGGTTATCAGCACTTCTCTTACCCCCGTAGACGCAGTGGTATTTCATTCGGTAGGTGGTGATACCACAGTAGTCACTGTAGGAGACCCTGCCTTACCTACTTTAGAGGCCAATTTTACAGCAGCTACATTTGATGTGGATGCCGTAATAGAGCTCACAGCACTTGATCCTGGTTTGCTAGATAACGCTTATGCAGATAAAGATGCATCTGAAAACTTATACATTAATTACCCTTTCGTAATCAGTGCACGAAGTGCCAGTGATGGCAGCCTTTTGCAACCGGCTTCGGGGCAGGTAGTTGAAGTAACACTGACTGATAATGGTGACCTTGGTGATCCACCACGTTTATTCTGGTTTGATCCTGATCTGGGCATGTGGATTGAACAACACGATACGGGCTGTTTACGAGTGGATGCTACTCATGTGAGTTGCCAGCTAAGTCATTTTTCACAGCACAGTGGCGCTAGCGATTCTCCACCACCCCCATCCTCAAACGGAACGGATCATGCAAATGCCAGCAATAATACTGATAAGGCTCAATCAGATAGATCAAAAGAAATGGCTATTGAAATTCTTCTTACAGGCGATGAACCTGAAGCCTGTGCTATCTTTTCTAAAGAAGTATTAGATGCATTTAAACAGGAAATAGATGCGGCACTTGCTGAAGCAAATGCTGCAATTACGGAAATAAATACAGCACCTGATGCAGCACTTGCTAAAGTAGTTGTCGCAATTGGTGAAGCTGCAAAAGCTAAATTAGCGGATACCGCAGGCAGACTACAATATTGGGGTATAGAAGGTGGTGGCCTGGACGGTGGTACCTGTGATCATGTATTTAGGGACGAGTTTCCAGATTATTTACCAGAGCATGATCATCCAGTTGCTGCATTAAAAGCCAGGATGAGAGAGGTAACTATAATACTAGGGAATAAATTACTTAAAAAACCACAATGCCCAGATATTCCTTCTTTTGATAGAGTAATTGGAGAATCAATACTGCTGTTAGGTTCTGATCATGTAAACACTATTTCGCTTAAAGATGAATTTGCAGATTTACTTAATAAATGTAATATCTGGGAAGGCCAAATTAAATATTCACTTATATTACCCGGGACAATATCAATAACCATTCCTGAGGACACTCCATGGTTTAGTGGTGCCCTCCTCTGGGAAGAATACCACGACTTCAGCATGGTATTACACGCATCATCTTCTACAAGTAAAGACGAATTTAATGATTTTGAAGGAACGGATAAGGTCACAACAAAATTTTCTCAAGTAGAATATCGAAAATATATTGATCAGGCACCCTGTAGCTTCCCGGTTTATAAATCACACTTTAGGAGTGGCCAGTCAAATCCGGGGGTAATAGAGGCTAGTTTTACAGGTAATTATGATGATGAAAGTTTTGTTCCTGACAACTTTACTGCGGCCAGTAACATTAATATTAACTGGGGTTACTTTGAGACGGGTTGGGAATTCGATAATAATTTCATATGTGTTAAACAAGATGATGAAACAGTAAACCTCTCAGATCCATACCGTGGTCAACTTGTTGAGCAATATACTGATTATCAATATTACTATGGTGATGCCGCTGATCCGGGAATTTATGTGTTTGAAAGTTTTAGCTATGATAAATTTCTATCTATTTGGGATATTTTGGACCAGGGCCCCACTCAGCCGGTACAGCCTACGACTAAAGATAGCCCTTTTCCAGTAGCCTATTATAAAGGAACAGATATTATATTTGATGCCTACAGCTTTGGTTTAATGGATGGCATGCAGATTATCATGCGCTGGGAAATAGTGAATACAAATTATACTAAATATTATGGTTCTGACGCAGGTCATTAATTAGCGTGCGATATTTCTAAATCGCTAATTTTTTAACTTGCCAAAGAGGTAGCTTTACTAAAAAGCCTGGATGGATATATTGGATAGCTGTACAGAGTTAACTGGAGTCTCTTTTCTAATTTAATATTTTTGTTTCTTAAAATAACAATACAGAACTATTGATTTTTAAAAAGACACATAAAAGTAAAGAAAAATTTTAGGAAATAACTTAATACAGAAATTTAATAAACAGGAAGAATAGTCATGAAAACATTAACAGGTATAACTTTTCTGCTACTATCGATGACAGCTTTCGCACAGAATCCTTACGTAATAAATGACCCTGCGATGCAGAAGATGATGAAAGAAATGCAGAAGTATGAAATGTGTATGGCCAGCATTCAACAGAGCAAGTTTATTGAAATTCAGCTTCTCCAGGAGAAATTTGAAGAAGAAGTAAGCCCTCTTTGTGCCAGTGGAAATCGAGATAAAGCTCAAAAACGAGCCATCAAGTTCGGTAAAGAAATGTCTAATCACCCAGTTTTCAAACAGATTAATAAGTGCAGCAAGCTTGTGATTAGCGAACTGGCAAAAGAAGAACTTGATAATATGGATTTTGATTACGAAACATCAGATACTCATGTTTGTGATGAAATGTAATGATAATTAAAAATAATCCATATCTGAATATCTGCTACTGGCTGCTTTCATTACTTAATTGAAATTCCCTGTACTTCTGCTTAAGAGTGTTAGCCATCATAATCAGGCTCAACCAAGAGAGCCTGATAGACATAAACTAAAATTCTTACTTTCATACAGCCAGAATATGGTATCAATATAGGGTCCAATTATAGAAACGTGCACATCTAATATCCATAACAGGCGAATTGCAAATTTTTTATATGACTACACATTTAAGTTTCAGACGGCACCTAATACTCAATATCATCTCTGAATTTATAGTTGATATTTTTAATAGAGCCTGTTTCTTTGTTATAAATTAACTCAATATCATAATGACCCGCATATTCATATTTGATGTTACTTTGATATTCTTTGTAATATTCATAAATCAGCTGTAATACCTTACCAGGCAATCCCCTGTCTTTTTCAACATCTCTTGAATCAACCATCGTAACGGTTGATCCATTCATAGTTGAATTTTCTAACCAGCTATTTAATCTTTCAGGTATGTTATTAATCGATATATCCCCCATAACTTCTACAGAGACACTATTTGCCTCTCCAGTGAGAAGCTGGGTAAACTGACTATCAAAAACAGAAGAATCAATGTAATTGATATGATAATCGTTACCACTAATATCTTTAGGAGGCTCTTTAACTGATGATATATTTGCACATGATATTACACCGAACAACATTAAACAGGTTAAAATAATTAGTTTAAAAGAAGGTTCATTATATTTATTCATAATACTTATTACCGATTTATTTAATTGAATACATTGAAATCAGGATAGCTCATAGTATCTACCTGAAAATCTATTTTAACTGCTCTCTAATTTTATACGCCATGAAGTTACCATCTGCATATTGACTTACCACCTGATAACTTTCCATTAACCATTCGTCCTGTCCTTTCTGCAATAATTCGAGAACCAGAAATAATTCACATTGCACTTTATTCATACAGAGAATATTCCTTGAAATCAAAGGCGCTTCATCAGGTAATACCAGATCAAATAAAAATTCCTTTTCTACCTGTGAATCACTTAATATAAATTTATACCGCCCTACTTTAAGATTTGAAATATTTAGCTTAATTTCATTTGAAGTAATATTGTCTCTTGTTATTAAAACTTCTGCTGTATCCTGGGATTGAATCATCACATGAAAAGGAGCCTTACCATTTCTCCAGATAAAAGCGAGCTCTTTACGCTGTAATATCTTTTGCGTTGAAAACCCAAAGATTGGTACATCAATCGCATCAACAGACCTTGATACGGCACTCACCGTACTTAACATCGTTTCACCATCGTCATCATCAAAAAATGTAGATGCCCAACCTAATAATCTGGAATGAACAGTTGCCTGTTCAACGGTATGTGATACCTTATACGGGCTATTATTTTTCTGTATTTTGACAAGATTTTTATTTATCTGAATATCTACCGAACCCTTCTTATCGACATGAATTACATCTTCATTAAAAACAGGCATTAATAAAGCGGGGGTTATTTTTTTACCTCCTCTTATTAAATAAGCATTTTCATCAACATTCTTTATTTCCTGAATCCAGCCAACCTGATATGTTTGAGCACTAGCTACATTCACGGTAAATAATAAAAAAGATACAACCTTAAACACATTATTAATAAACAGTTTTATTTTGTTACTCATACATTATCATCTTGTTTATCTTTATATTTTAACCAGAGCATTTCAGCTCGCGCCAGAACCTCTACAATTTGCACAACAATTAATGGAACTGCAAAGTCTAACCAGATGCCATCTTTGAAAAGCAGCATACCTGCAGGTAATATTACAATTGCCGTTAACAAACCCGACACCAATGAAGCTGCAATCGGTGAAATAAAACTGTATAAGCAGGTAATAATTGATATCAGAATTATATTTACCAGCAATATCATCCAGGTTGACACCGGTTTTATATCACCATAACTTATTAATGAGTGAAGTGAATTTAAAACAATAACAGATCCGGGCATTAAACCCAGAGGCGTAGAATATACATCCCTGCTACCGGGATAACTCGCGCCAATAATTACATTTCTGTTATTTACAATGGAAGCATCAACGCTTGAAGTTGAATTAGCGATTATACCTGCAGATAATGCAGTAAACAGGGGAACGCTAACTTCATTACCGTTTTGAACAACGGACGTATAGGGGTACGCATAATCACCCTGATAGGACCATGGCATTTCATAAATTATGCGTTTGAGCACTTTATCACTATTTAAATTTACAGTTGCATCACCAAACTTTATGCTATCTGATACCAAACCTTGCCACTCTTTACAGTTATCAGGAAGAAAACCTGATAACTTTTTATAGATGACACCCGTGTCTGTTTCGTTCTTTAATGCGTATGCCAATAACTGAGCAGATGGAATAATAACAGGCGTATTATTGAAACAGGTTTTTTCAACAAGCCTCCAGCGTCTCACCGTCATGTCAGTATCGAGCTCAAATAAAGGAGATGTCCAGTGTATATAATCCGAAGAAGAAACAATCTCATCTAATTCAGAGCTTCGCTGAAGTCGGTATTGAGGAGACTCACCATCAATTCGTTCTTTAAAGGTTTTCATCAGGAAAACATGCTGTGATTTACTAGTGCTCAGATATTCAGCCAGACTTACAAAATATTTTGATAACTCCGTTGAGTCTCTCTCACTTGTTACACTTACATCAATATCAACGATTGTAATAACAGCCCCACCTTTAACGGAATAATTGATAAGTTTTATCAATTTATCGTGAGGCGTTAACACTGGCTCATCCCATGATCGATACGTTTTACTATCTATATCCAGCATCACATATGGTGTAATACCATCAGGCACAGAGGTACCTGCGGAAATCTGCATCATGAAATCCATGCCTATTTCCTGTTGAGCTTTTACAAGCGATAAATCTTTATTGTATTGCATCAAAATTACCAGAAAAATCCCAATTAGAATGTTTCTGGTAATCGATTTAAAGTTTAGATTATCAAAATTAATAGACATAACTTAAAATATTACGTTTCTTACTAAATACATGTAAATACTCTACTTCCTGATCTTTAACACTAATACACCGTTTTCCGGCACAAACAACTGTATATCTGATAACAGTTTAATAAGGTCTTTATTAGCGCCTTCATTTATCTTAGACACTACGACTATTTCTAACTCTGTTTTTGTAACATTAACACTCAGTCCATTACTTTCAAGAACAGTCTTAAGTGCAGCAGCATAAGCCTCAGGGTCTGAAACCGTTCTTACCTGCCCTTCACTGATATCACGCATAACCATATAATCTTCATTCAGTAAAACCTGAATAGCCATATCGTTCGTATTAGATGGCGAAAAGATTAATTGAATACTCACAAAGGCCAGTAAGACTGAAGCAACCAGACTAAGAGCAATTGTTTTTCTGTGTTTTGTCAAACCTGACTCTAACAGGCCTTCTTTACGCATACGAAATAATAATCTCTGTAATTCTTCATCACTGGAAGATTCCAGATCATCTTCTTTCACAGAATCAAGAATACTTTCTCTAAGAGCCCGAGCATCAGCATTCTTTTCAATATCAGACGCATCAACAGACCTGCCTGTTAATACATCCCACCACTCATCTGGTCTGTCTTTGTCTGATATGTTTTTATTGTCTGTCACAGTTTAATTAACCCAATAGTCCAGGCATTACAGATAGTCTTTACAAGGCTGCAGATATACATTGAATCTTTTTTTGCACTGAGAAATATACTCTCTGGTAGCACCTAACGTACGCCCAATAAATTTTGCAAGCTCATCAGATGACCAACCCTCTATTGTAGCCAGTCGAACAACCTCTGCCCGGTCATGATGGTCTTTTGAAAAATCATCCAGAGCCTGAGTCACACAGTCTTCCAGTGTTCCAGGGGTATTTGTAAGATGACTCACTTCAATATCATCAATATCCGTTTCTTCCTGTATTTGAAACTTATGACTCGGATTTTGAAAAAATGTCAGCATGGTATTTCGTGCAACCGTCCATAACCAGTTTTTAAGGGGACAATCTCCCCTGTAACCACTTATGCCCCGAACGATATTGACAAAGGTGTTCTGAACAATATCTTCAACATTCGGTTCTGTTATTCTGTTGCGTCGAAAATATCGGGAGAACTGCGGGGAATAGTGCTTAAATAGAAGGGTAATTGCACGCTGCCTATGTTTGCCGCCCTGTTTAATTGCCTCAACAAAATCCTGATCTTTTTCCACTAAACCACTCTATATTACGAAACACTAATTAAAAAATAAATTCTTTATACTGATCATAGCGGTATATATGATAACAACAATTATTATGATATAACGATAATTCAGGTCTTATAATAGTTGTTTTTCACAGCAGCATCAATGATATAGACTTAACAGGATACAATACAATAGATCTAAACATACTAATCGTTAATAATATAATCGGAATATAACCCTAAAACGATTAACTAGAAAATTATAAGCTGCTGGTACAGGACACAATTTTTATATGCAAAACCCATCATTAACCTTAGCACATAAGTTAATTCTTATCGTTTCATCCTGTATAGCTTTTATCACATCAAGTCAGGCCGTTACCATCCCCCGCTTTGATTTACCTTCAGGTGAATCAGTTATCATTACAAACAACTACATACACAATGAACGAGGGCGACGAACTAAAGAAGAACAAATGGTCAAGCATAGTGAATCTGTGTGGGTTAGATACTGGGCACATATTCCTGAAGAAAAAAGGATAACTGAGCATGATGAGTGGTCTCTTTTAATTCCTATGAGCAAAACAACCAGTGAACCAAGGGCTAACCCAAAAAAGGCCTATAAAGATGATAAGTTACATAAAGTTATGGTGCGATATTACTTTAATGATGATCAGATTATTATAGAGCCCATAGACGAGACTAAAACATCAACCCTGACTGAAGAACAAAAAAAATCGATCACTTCAATAGCCACAGGAAACTCATACTTTGAGTCTATTGTATCTCTAATATCAACTCGTGATTATCCATTAAATAAAGATATTGAACTGGAAACTGAATTAGTATCAAAATACCTTTTTGGGTTCAAAGGTACAATCAAATTAAATGCTGTTCGATTAATGTGGGAAAAGGAAGTCGTTGAATTTGTCGCTAATACCACGTACAAAGCGGGAAAAACATTAGGTCACTGCAAATATACATTCTGGGTTATAAAGGAAAACGGTAGACCGGTAAACTTCACCGCTGAATGTAATGCAGATACGCAATCAGATGATATTAAGTATCATCGAACAGAGTACATATCGAGAGCTTATAGTTACCCCCAATACCCTATAAGCACAATATCACCCCGCCCACTTCCTGCACTACAGCCAAGTGGTGAAATTAAAGGAATGAAATTCTCAGACGAACTCGGTCAATTAATATTTCTCACCGAAGAGCGCGGCACCAACACAAGCTGGTTAACATTCTGGGATTTAAATCAGAGAAAAACATTAAACACGATAGAAGCTGTTGGCGACAAATTACTATTATCAGATAATGAAAAAGTAATAAATGTTCTTTCTCAGGATTCCAGATTAATGAAGTCCTGGTTAAAACTAAGTCGTAAATACCAGACATTTGGAGGCGTTAATAATATAGACCTCGACACTGATCGAAAAATTAAAAGTAGCGATATAATCGGCTTATACCCAATAACCTTAAATAACCAATATGAAATAGAAATCTGGAACCCGGGTTATAATACTTTAAGTCGAAAAAAACTGAAACATTCAACACCTGTACTTTTATCAATTGCCCCTGATGGCAGAATGGTCACCATTGACAATCAAAACAAACTATACATTCATCACATCAGTATTGATACAGATGGCTGCAAAACAGATTTTAATACCAGTTATTGCAATCAGGTTAACGTAGAACTTGATGAATCTGACAAACCCATACAAATTGAAACCAACATACAAAAATTACACTTAAATAAAGATAAAGCCACGATTAAAAAAATACAAATACACCCTGATGAACCTGTTGTAGCATATTGTTCAAACTCACCCGCAGTTTGCGGAATAGTAAACTATAAGACGAACACGAACTATCATTTACCCTATACTAGCAATGTCGATTTTATTGAAGATAAAAAAGTTTTAACCGATATCGGTACGTATGATTTAACAGGAAACCCAATAGATCAACATGAATTTAGACTCGCTTATATGCCCGGATCCTCTGTATCTAAAAAACACAACCTGATCTTCAACCAGGACTATAGAGAAGAACATATTACAGACCGAAAAATTATTATACGCGATAAAGATAATGGAAAAACAATAGACACCATTAAGAGAAAAACCTTTCCTATAAACAACATCACAAAAGAATCAGAAAAAAATATTATTTTCACAACGGGATCCTACAACAACCCCAAAACATATGTTCTGGATCTTGATCAGTTACAGGTAACTGACCTCCCCCTTGAGGTACCTGTAAAAAAAATAAATATATCAAGTTCAGGCTGGGTAATAGCTGAACTTAATGGTTTTAGCTTTCTTTTTAATACGGCCGACCCACAGAGCAACATTCCACTTGAATTTAAAATAAATGATTATGTCTTTTTAGAAAAATATTTTATTTATGCCCGTGATAATAAAATATTTCAGATAAATTTGAACAATAAAAAAACCAGAGAACTTTACCAGTTTGACTCGAATGTACATGAAATTGAG
Source organism: endosymbiont of Galathealinum brachiosum (assembly GCA_003349885.1). Lineage (NCBI taxonomy): Bacteria > Pseudomonadati > Pseudomonadota > Gammaproteobacteria > endosymbiont of Galathealinum brachiosum. The sequence goes on from QFXC01000008.1 coordinate 472,111, forward strand.
GTATTTGATGAAACAGGTATTCAACTAGTAGCCCGACTGAACAAAGGTATATTTTCATTACCCCATAACAACAAAACTCTGGACCTTCCGTATTATAACGCATCTGCAAAGAACTCTATTTTATTTGATAGAAATTCAAATACCTTTTTTGTTTCTGGGCTACGAGGCAACACCCCTTATTTCAACGCTAATATAGAAGTTATTCAGCAGTTTTCTATTATGGGGGATGAAATAAATGAAATGATGCCAATATGGGCAGACAATAATGTAATAGCCAGCTCGGAAAACGGAGAGCTCTGGAGCGGCACAAGCTCAGGTAAAATAATCATACGCGACATAAGCTCTGGCCTGATTAAAGAAGAAATTTATGCTCATGATGGAAAGATAACAAACATTTTATCCCTAAACAAAAACACCATGGTTACCGCTGCAACAGATGGCACAATAAAACTATGGAGACTCGATATAACAAACGGCATGTTTAAACACAGTGAACAGGGCAATCTATACCAGTTTTATATAGAAAACGACATAGGTAAACGACAACCAAAACTTATATCAACTGTTACTGTTGATATAAATGGCGAATTCATTATTAACTCGCCAGACGGTTACTACTGGTCCACACCTAAAGCATTACATCAATCCAGCTTCTTAAATGGCGATGAAATATTTGATTATACTCAATATGATTTCTGGTTAAATCGACCGGATATTATTTTAGAACGTCTTGGTACTGGTGATGAAACTTCCAGAAATTTATGGCGCAAAATGGTTGCTTTTCGTAAAGCACGTCACCCGAACAAACCAGAAGTCATACCTACAAACCAAAACGCCCCTGAGTTTTCTCTAAGCGGCCCGGACAATACCATCAATCAGGGTAAAATTAAGCTAACTTACTCTTTAAATAACATACCCGCAAATGCAGAAGATAATTCTATTTTACATATACTCGTTAATCAAATACCTGTATACGGCACACAGGGAAAAAACATTAATAAGTCAGAAGGTACAATAGACTTAAGCCTTACCCCCGGTATTAACAAAATAAAAGCTTATGTAGTGAACACTCAGGGCATGCAGTCTGAATCACAATTTCTTACGTATAACATGCCAGAAACAGAAATAAAACCTGACCTTTATGTACTAACCATCGGTGTCTCTGATTATATTAATGACGAACTTGACCTTAATTATGCCAGCAAAGATGCTAATGATATTAAACAATTATTTAGTAATAGCACGCAGTTTAACAAAATAACCACGAAGAGAATTCTGGATAAAGATGTCACAGTAGATACCATTATCAAGGCGAAAAACTTCCTGATGAAAAGCAAACCATCAGATAACGTAATCGTGTTTTTTGCAGGACATGGATTCCTGGATAAAGAAGACAATTATTATTTCGGTACAACTGACATTGATCCATTTAGCCCACAGAAAAATGGCCTGCCCTATTCTCAGGTAACGAGTTTATTAGATGGTATTCCCTCCAGAAAAAAACTTCTTATGCTTGATACCTGTCACTCAGGCGAGGTAACCCAGGTTGCTTCAAACACAAACCTGCCTGAAGGCGTAAAAGCCAGGGGCATTAAGAGACAGAAGTCTCAACGTAAAAACCGGGATCTTAATGTTTCTTTTGAATTATTACAAAAATCATTTGTAGACTTACGTTCATCAACAGGCACAATTGTTATCAGCGCAGCTGGTGGACAGGAATATGCATTTGAAAGGTCGAACATTAAAAATGGTGTTTTTACTGCCACTGTAATTAAAGCATTAAGAGACAAAGCAGCTGATACTGATAAAGATGGTAATGTATCAATATCTGAGCTAAGAAATTATACCTATAATGAAGTTTCCCGCTTGACCAATGGAAAACAGAAACCTACAACACGTAACAACAATCTAGATCAGGACTTTTCCATATATTAAACATATGCACGTATTATGTATTAATGCGCTGTAACCCAGCTATAAACAGTCATAGTACCGCGCTGTAAGTTATCCGCCGGGTCTCTACTAATTCCACGCGTATTATTTTTCCCAAAACCAGCCTGCTCAAACAAACCATGTAATGGTGAAACTGTACCTCGAGTTCTCTCGAGGGCTGACTGGGTAAGGAAAGTAAAATCTGAAGAAGGAGAACTGGGTTCAGCCTGTACTGCAATCATAATTAACCGCTCTAGTCCTCTTGAGGAACTGGCATCAATACTAAAACCGGGCACAACTAATGCTTTACCCGCTTCAATACGATTTATTTCATTAGCCTCATACGGGTAAACTGTTTCAATTCCGTAATCACTACTGACAAACAATAAAGTAACATCAACAGGCACTTTAAAAGTATTTGTAATTTCTAGTGCAACTTTATCACCCGTCCTGAGCGTAGGCATAGTGCTGCTATCAAAAATTTCTGTTTCATCGCTCTTACGGTGACTCACAGTTACCCTTAACTCAACCTGCCCTGCACCCTGTTTTACTTTACCTAACTGCGTAGACAATCGCATTAGATTGGTAACTCTTGCGACACGAGAAAGATTAACTAATAACTGAGATTTAAAGTCTTTATCTTCTATGGAAATAGATGGTGTATCAAGAACATGCGATTTATCAAACAGAGCAGATGGTAATAACATAAATACACGATCTCTATATTGATAAATCCGCAGATCAGCATCTTCTTTCTCAGTTACCCAGTTTAATTGTAACCCCGTATTTTTATCATTTTTAAACTCATCTAGTACCGTTTTAAGAGCCTTACCAGGCTCATCGGGTAAAGCCACGGTTAGCTTCATCGATATGGCCGGTACCGCCATTCTTAAATATGCACCAGCTGGAATATCTTTACGACTTAATGCTTTTTTTCCATTATGCTCAATTGCAACAACCGAACTTTTCAATACTCCAGACTTATTAACATTAACATAACCTAAAACTTCTTCATCTTTAGAAGTAGGTCCGGGATAAACTGCCAGAATAGAATTCTCATTTACATTATGTAAAGTACCAGCCGTTAAAGTTAATTTTTTAGACTCTTTTTTAAGTCTCCACTGTTTAACTTCTGAGACAGATTCTGAACCAAAAACAACCGCATCCAGATCTGAACCTTCAAATAATGGTGTTGGGCTATTACGATTAAATGCACTGTATCGATTTAGTATTTCCTGTGATGCCTGTCGATAAGTAATACCCTGATTTTGCGCAATAACAGACATTAAAATGTAGGTAAATAAACCATGCGTCTGACGATCAATATGCCCTCTTGGCAAACGCATTTCAGGTGTGGTTTCTGTTGTTTGAGCCGCATAAAATGCAACTAGACCACCGCGTTTGTCTCCATCATTAGCAATAACATTATCCAGTGGTAATTCAGATTTTGGTGCACCTCTAGTTTTTACTACCTGCTTTTCAGCTTTATCGATTTCGGATACGGGTATACCTAGATCCATGGGTGATATACGACGATCTTTTTCTTCAATATTAATAGCGCGTGTCATCGTGCCTGAGTGACAGCTATCAAACACAATCCAGACAAATGCACCCTTATCACGAATAGCTGCTATTTTTTCTCCTACGACATCATCAACAAGTGCATTTTTAACCGCACCGATTTCATAACTCCAGTTTTCAATATCAGCTGGTAGAAATATTTCATCCATACCATCAGCTTCTGCGTCTAACCCCGCATTTGATTTAGCCGGCTGCTGAGAGCCATGGCCAGCAAAATGTATATACACGAAGTCTCCGGTGGACACCTTATCAGCCAACTGATCGAATCCACCTGTTATGGCAGATAACGTTGGCGTTATTGCTCCTTCTATATCATCCGCATCGGCTAGTACTGTTATATTATTTTGAGAAAAACCATTCTCAATCAACGAAGCATGAACAAGTTCAGCATCATGCTCGGGGCCAACGAGTTGCATATGTTTCTTAAGGTTTGGGTATTTCGATACACTAACTAATAAAGCGTAACGGTTTCCGGTGATTTTTTTATCCGTATTTTTTTCAAGATTTTTTGCCGAAACAGATAAACTCAAAAACATCAGAGAAATTGAACATAAAAGCAATGACCATTGGTTACCCAATTTGCACTTACCATATTTAGAATTTGAAAACATATAACTACCTTTAGCAATAACTCTTATAACAATATCCGTACAAAAACATATAGAAAAAACTATTGAAGTATTTGCCAGTACTTATACTGAGATTGCTTCATCGCTTTTAGCTTTCTATTTTCAGGCTTAATTCCACGTAATGTTTTAATAATATCATCAATAACATTCTGCTTAGTTGCATAGTAAGAATGGAATTCAGGTACGCTCCACGGCGTCACCTCAATATCACTTGCATCAACCACTGTCATATCGGCCACATTAGTAACCGGCAAACCTAGTCGTTTTATACTATTGAATGTTGTAGAAATATTAAGCGCCGCGTCTTTCTCTGAAGTATATAAAGTCCAGTTTTCAGCGAGCGTTACAACATTCGGTGCAATCTGGTGTTTAAATAACTCAGCATCATAATCAGGAGCAGCAAAAATTATATTTCCAAAAACAGGCGCTGTTTCTTCACCCCGTTTTAAAGCCATTTGATTTAACGCACCAATTAACGCCTGATGCCCCATACTATGTGCAACAATATGAATACGCTTTGCATCCGTTTTATCAACTATATCCGTAAGAAAGTCTTCTACATGCTGAACACTCCATGTAGCATCCTCTCTGTCTGACATATATTCAAACAGCTCGCCATCTGACGGCCATGAGAACAACATTGGAACACCTTCAAACCCCGTATCATAAGCCAGCTGAGCAGTTCTAATAACCGCATTCTTAAACTTCACATTAAAACCGTGAATAAAGATAACAATATCTTCACGCATATCATCACTGCTATCAGAATCGCTTAAATGTGTATTTATTTTTTCAAAAAACTCTGTCGGGACGAGTTTCTCTACAGAGCTGATATAAACATGTTTTTTAGGATCCTGAAAAAACTTCAAACCCATTAATGGTTTTTCAATCACTCCTTTTTTATGATTTTTAGGTATTGAAACATTACAAACCCCATATTTAACCGGAGAACCTGATAAGTCTCTCTGCCCACTATAAATAAGATCTGTTTCAGTCGACTCAGTACGATTTGTAGCGTAAAAAACAGTCTGTACATATGACTCCTCAGGTTCTACTGCTTCACCGCCTCTACTGCGAATCTCATCTCCATCTTCTGTCACCCGCCCTTTATTTAACTGTGATTGTGAAATATATTTCACTAAATCATTTACTGTATTAACTTCCACCTTCATTGGCGGATCAAGACGATAGTTCTCGACAACTTCAGCCTGTAACTGATAGGCCTCGAAACTGCCTAAACCCAGATCATGATTAAACCGGCTTGCCCCTGTTAAAAGATTTAAAGGATATCCAGTAAACTCTGAGACATATCCGGCAACCTCTTTTTCAAGCATTTGAAGATATAATTTCCAGCCATCCTGTTCTCTGCACGAATAAAAACTTATTTTTATATTTTCAGCTGGTGAGAAAGAGTCAGGTAAAAGTGGTTCTGATGAAAATAATTTAATTTCTGTTGTGCCGACTCCATCAGGCACCATTTTTACATCAGTTAAAAGATCGGTAAGTTGATACGTGGTATTTGATGTATAAATAATTAAATTATCAGGTTTATTCAAAACCTGACCCGCAATATTATTATTAAGTAACTGAAGTAAATCAGCTAAAACAGTCGGTTTTGTAGTATTGACTGCTTTACTAATAATTTTATTACGTTTTTTATTAGATTCAATATTATCAATTCTAGTATTCTTCAAATCGTCAAAAAATAATAAGGAGGCTTTCTGTTCATTATTATTTAATGATAATTGACCTATATCTGAAGCCAGAATAGCTTTTGCAGATGATAAAACTGTTTCCTTACTTGCAGAACATGCCTGCACCATTTGTTTTCCCATATCAAGAACATAGAGGGACTCATTTGCATAGGATAATATTGGCAATAAATATAGAAACGGGATAATTAATAATTTTCGCATAATTAGCTTTCCAGAAATTTAACAGTTTTATCAATACTTATATCTTTTCAAACGCATAAGCTTCATTAAATGCATGCGCTGGATAACTTCGATATGATGGTCCACCCTGAGAAGACGTGTAATCATATTTTCCGAAAGTTTCACGATAGATGAAAAAGGTTTCATCTCCCTGCTCTACATAACCGATAATAACAACGCCATGTCCGGACATATCAGGTATTGATAACTTACCTACAGAGCTATCACTAACAACGCCTCCACTGCTTGCAAAGCGCACCCGAATACCAGCAAAAAGTGGTCCGTATTTATGTAAACCATCTTTAAGCATTTTCGTATGCTCTTCACTGTTTTCACGCACTTTATAAGAGCGCTTATAATCAAATATTTTTACTGTTTTTAATTTTGGAATGCCTGTTAGATCCATCTCATGACTTACACCTGGCAAACTGGGGTCAGCAACTTTTATAACTTTAACGTCCTGACTCTCTGATGCCAGAGAAATAATCTGGGAAAACGCGGGCATACCATAAGAAATGGGGGTGCCTTCTATCGGATCCATTTCAAGTGTTAATAATGGATACGTTTCTTTAAACGCTTCCTGACCTGCTTTATCATAATAAACGGCATCAATAATACGATGATCAAAACCCTGCTCCTCTTTTCCGCTGAGCCAGGACGTATAACGCCCGAGGGGTTTACCAGAATCTATTGTATGCCAGTTGATGACCGTAGCTGCTGATAAGCTCATACATTTATAATGCCCCATTCTACGTGCATCATTATATTTCCAGGCGGGTTGAGGCGAGTAGGTTTTATTAATATATTTAACCCACTCTTCTGATTCTTCAGTATTACTATAAGGCAAACTTGTCAGGGTATAAGGTAAGATAAACATCTTGCCGTATTCATACTTACTCCTGCCCTCTTTAAGCCAGTTAATTTTTAACGGCAGCCCCTGAGTAGCTATCCATACATCACTAAATCCAGTGGGAAGTTTGATCATATTCTCTGAATTAGAAGGTGTATCCAGGCTAGAATCATCTGGCAGAGACATACACCCTGCAAGAAAAAAAGAAAGTACTGATAATATTCTTATCGTTATATTTACCATCGAACGACCATATTTTTGTTTTTAAGTGATTTTTTTGCTGACTGATATTAACACGATTAATATTAATCTAAAGCTGCTGATTATAATTTAACTACCGACAGAGCAGCTGTCTGTAGCATTCATCACCTTCTGTTTCACTTAATTATGCTGACTAATGTTTAAACCATCACCTGGACGGGTTATTTCATAACGAATCCTTAATAATACGTCCGAGCTAATATAGCTTGATTCAAGCCTGAGACCATTTGTTAAATCCTGCTTACGAAGTGGCGGAACAAGGCCCTCTGGTTGATCAATCTCAAGCCCAAGTAAACATGAACTATAAACGACTTCTTTAGAATTTTTTATTTCATGATTCTCATTTAATCTAATCCAGATTAAACTATGTTCCTCCCCTGCAGAGCACCTCCCGCGCCCCCCTTCAGGCAGGGATGAATAAATTAATGAGATAAGCAGATAATGTGCAGCAGAATCAACTGAGCTATGCAACAGCTCCCAACCCATTAAGCCATCAGTAGAAATATTAAGCCTGTCAAAATGAAGATCAACACTACCAGCTCTTATCTCGGCTGCAGGCTCGACCTGTTTCAGCCTGGGTATTTCAACACTATCCGCAGCATAAAGATTTATAGGTAAAAACAGAAATACGAATAATAAAAATCCGGATTTTAAGCCCCCTGTATTTACTTCATTCATACGTTGTTTTCAGCGAATAACTAATTAGTGATAGCGCCCGGACATTTAGCATCTGAGAATTTTTTAGTATAAAGCTTATAAATTCGATCATAATCATCAATACTCCCGTCATTATCACTGATTGAATCTCGCTCCTCTCCATATTCCACTTTAATTTCTTCGCAGGACATCTCTCCGGAGCATGCACTTAAAGCAAAAACTGAAATAGAGAATAGACCAAGCATCACTATATTCTTATTTTTTTCCATTTTTCTTCCTCAACAGGTTTATTAATTCAACTGACTAAATTACTTATCTGTTATTAAGCGAATAATCCATCTTAAGCATACAGAAATATCATATGAGAATGTACACTCAATATTGTTAGATTTAAAGAGAGAACATAAAATATCACTCAAAAGCATCTACTACAAAATCAACAAAAGCACGTACTTTAGCGGTAAGGTACTGGCGATGTGGATACACAGCATACACATCATATTTGATATGATCGTAATCATCTAAAATAACCTGTAACTCACCACTGTCTACTTCTTTTTCACAGGTAAATAACGGCACGCGTGTTATACCTATACCCTTCATTACCATTGCAATTTCTATATTAGCGCTGTTACACATTGCCCGTGCTTCGATCGTTACACTGCTACGTTTACCGCCTTTATTGAATACCCATTGCGTGGGTGCAGGTAATAAGGAGTAAGCAATACAGTCATGCTGAGTTAATTCTTCAACATTTTGTGGAGTGCCCCTACGTTTCAAGTACTCAGGTGAAGCAACAACAACCGATCGTGATGAAGTGAATTTTCGCGCTATCAGGTTGCTGTCTTTAATTTCACCGACCCTGATCACTACATCATAACCTTCAGCAACGACATCAATCAGTCGATCATTAAACTCAACCTCAAGTTTAATATCAGGGTAACGGTGCATAAATTCTGGCAAAACATCAAGCAGGTATTTAGAACCGAAACTGCCGGGTGCATTAACACGTAATAATCCACTCGGCTCTTCCTGCAACTGGTTAATAGATCGCTCGGCATTCTGAGCATCTATCACAATCTGATTACAGCGTTCGTAATAAGCACGGCCCGCATTAGTGAGGCTAATTGTACGTGTCGTTCGATTTAGTAATCGGCTACCCAGTCGTTTTTCAAGCCGGGTAACTTCCTTGCTCACATACGAAGTACTATGCCCAAGCGCATGCGCAGCTGCGGTAAATGAACCGGCCTTAACCACCCCTACGAACACTGCCATACCATCTAACAGATCGATATTTGCGACTCTTTCTACCATTTTCCCAACCATTACACCCTAAACGGAAACAATGTCTTTCTATATAGCATATTTATGCGTAGTTATTAATAAATTAAACTGTTTATAAGTTATTAATTAACACCAAACAAACATATAAGACCAGACTGGAGACAGAGATGAGAATACTGACATTTGCCGCAACCAGCAGCTCAAAATCAATCAACAAACAACTTGCGAGTTATGCTGCGAGTCAGCTAGATAACGCTGATATTGAGATACTCGATATAAACGACTATGAACTGCCCTTATTCAGTGAAGACAAAGAACTCGAACTAGGACAACCCTATTTAGCAAAAAAATTTATAGATAAGATTGCCACCAGTGATGCCCTGATTATCGCTTTCGCAGAACATAATGGCTCTTACACTGCGGCATATAAAAACATTTTTGACTGGGCATCCCGTGTTAATCCGAAAGTGTTTCAGAATAAACCTGTTGTAATGCTCGCTACTTCACCAGGACCCGGTGGAGCATCAAGCGTTCTGGCAACCGCAATTTCGTCTGCCCCTTTTTTCGATGGAGTCGTAAAAGGCAGTCTCTCGGTTCCAGATTTTTATGAAAACTTTGATAGTGAACAGGGAAAGATTATTAATGATGAGATTAACGAAAGATTAATAACCGCGGTAAACAACTTAATCTGAAAATAATCTACAGGAGAATGTTATGGAAATTTTAAAACGTGACAGTTTGAACGAAGGTGGATTCGCGGGTTTAAGAGAACACCGACTGATAAAAGAGCCTGAATTATTTGGACCACAGGCAAATATTGATGGAAGCTGGCCGGGAAAAATTAATGGCCTGGGTAATTTTATATATCTTGCTGATGCCCGTTTCAAACCACACGGTGAAACGCACATGCACAGTCATCATGAAGTCGATGTTATATCCGTTATGGTTGATGGAAACATTTCACATGAAGGCTCCCTTGAACACGGAAAAAATTTAACAAAAAATGATGTGCAAATACAACGTGCTGGTGGTGAAGGCTTCTCTCACAATGAAGTAAATCCGGATGATGACTGGAACCGCTTGATTCAACTTTGGGTATTGCCCGAAGTTGCAGGACAACCAACTGATTACAAAGTGTATACACCATTAACTGGTGAATTAACACGTATATATGGAGGTGATGAAAACGATAAAGCAGACTTCCCTGCTAAAACAAAACTGGATATTGCCGTGTTGAGAAATGAACAACAGATAGAAGTTAATAAACCATTTTTAGCCTATATTACTCGGGGTAACGGTCTGCTTAACGGAGAGTCTGTTGTCGATGGTGATTTAATACGCGGTGAATCAATAAAATTCAAAGCACAGTCTGATACACAATTAATTATTATACACTTTGAATAAAACATAAAATTCATATAATTGAAATTCCCGGGGATGGATCTCGTTTTTTGAGCTCTGTCCCCTGTGGTAATTCCGATAAAATAAATAAAACTATGAATTACTCCGTACAACTCTTGATGGCATCAATAAGGGGACAGAGCGCCAGAAAACGGCGGTCTATCCCCGAGGGTTATGTGCCTTAACAGTGCTAATTATCTTGTAGCTTTATCATAACCAAACTCACCACACCACTCACCCTTTTGATAATCAATTAACAACCAGTTAGGTACAAATCGCTCTGGATTTTCTATATCAAAAATCTCTATAGATTCATGATTGTGAATATCCACATCTTTAGGTGCGCAAACATTGGTCGTTATCGGTTTAAAAGACAGAAACATATTTTCATTCAGTTTCACTGCATTATCGCTCAGACCTTTCATTGATTGAAAAACACGTTTCTTAATCATACAACTAAACTGCAACTCCATTTCTAAATTTACAATTTCAGGTAAATTAGATAATTGCTTACTTGCCAGTTTACTGTATTCAACTTTAAGCTCACGACCTAACAGATTAATGACCGTTTGCGTATTCATATAAACAACGTAACGTCACTTTTCTGTGCTGTTGGTAGAAACGATGCTGCGCCAACCCAGTCAGCTACTTCAGGAATAAATTCATCTGTATCCCAACCAAATAATTCAACCGTCATCTGGCAGGCTACCATTTTCACACCAGCCTCCAGAGACAACTCACGCAATTCACTGATACTCGCAACACCATTATTTTTAATCGTTTGCTTCATTAATGATGTAGCCATTTTTTCAAAACCCGGCATATTAGTTGCCATCGCATTTGGTATATTCCAGTTAATATCCTGAAACCAGTTTGGTCCAAATGGCATTTTCATTGGCATTGCGGTATTACCCATAGGCGTAATTGTTAGATCAAGGTCTTCTTTAAGCAGGCTTAAACCATAGAAAGTAAAAAACAGCTCAACTTCCCAACCCAGAGCCGCGGCCGTAGAAGCAAGAATAAAGGGAGGGTAAGCCCAGTCAAGGGAGCCTTTCGTTACAACAATTGCTAGTGAAGGCGTTTTACTGTCTTCATGTTTCTGCATGTGTTCTTCAAATTTCTTCTCAAACCAGGAATCGGGATCCGTACCAATTGAGTCCTCTATTAAAATTGTGCTGTTTTTTGATACTTGTGTATTCATGTCTAGTATTCCTATGGTGTGCTTATCAGTGTCTATAGATGCTATACTATTCCCAAATAACTTATAATTAGGTGAATTGGAATAACATCTATTCCAATTAAGAATAACTAGGAAGCCATAATGGATATTCTAAAATCGATGAAGGTATTCCGCCGCGTTGTAGAGGCCGGCAGTTTTTCTGCTGTCGCAAGAGAAAATAATCAGTCTCAATCATCAGTCAGTAAACTGGTAGCTTCATTAGAACAACACCTGAACACGAAACTATTAAATCGCAGTACACGCCAGTTACACTTAACTGAAGAAGGCCAGGAATATTTTGCATACTGCTGTCGTATTCTGGAAGATATTGCAGAAGCAGAAGCCAGTGTTGGCCAGAGTCAGTCAGAACCAACAGGAACACTTCGCATTAGCGCAACTGAGCCTTTTGGGAAGATTTATATCGTACCCTTCCTGTGGGATTTTCTTAATCAGTACCCTAAACTTAAAATGGATTTAATTTTAGAAAACCGATATGTCGATTTAGTAAAAGAAGGTGTTGATGTCGCCATACGTGTTGGCCCTATGAAGGACTCCAGTTTAATCGCAAGAAAAATTGGCAACAGCCCAAGAGTCACAGTTGCAAGTCCTGAATATTTATCTACCAGAGGTGAGCCAGAGAAACCATCTGATCTGACAGATCATGATTGCATTACTTATTCTTTATCAAATGCTACAACTGAATGGGTATTTAAGGGTCCGGAAAAAACAGAAAAAATTACCGTGAGTGGACGCTTAAGAGCCAGCAGTCCTGACGTGATTGGTGAAGCGACTGTCTCCGGCCTGGGCATATCAACAATGATGTTATATTCCGCAAAAGATTATATTAAACAGGGAAAATTAAAAGTTATACTTAAAGAATTTGAATTATCCTCATATGATATAAATGCGGTATACCCAGAAAGAAAATTTGTACCTCAGAAAGTAAAAAGTCTTATTTCATTTTTAAGAGACCGCTTCAAAGCATATGAAAATAGTTAATTTCGCCCTGGCAGTAAAAGATACTGATATAAAAACAGCATCTTTTACTTATAGCAGATTTATTTAAACCCAATTTTTTTCCAGAACAGTAAACCGGGGCAAATACCCGTTAAAAAAGCAAAAAACAACAAGCCCGCAGTTCCATAAAGCATCCAGTAACCATAATTATTATAATTAACACCATTTAACCAGGTACCTGAAAAAATCAGGCCAGCAGCCGTTAAAAAAACCATTCGTTGAGCAGTCATATTCTATACCTCACTATATTAAATTTTTACTTGAATTGATTGAAGCTGTTCTAAAATTTTATGTTCAGAAGTAAGTCCATTATTAATAAACCGCAACTTTCCTTTTACGTCTAAAACATAAGTTGTCGGCACCGTTTTCACATCCCATGAATTCGCTTTTTCAGGATTTTCATTAATATTCACAGAAGTTATCATAAGCCTCGAATCACCCAGTAGTTTATGCAACCGATTTAATGCAGGTTTTTGAGCTGTCTTACACTGGTTACACTGATGCGACCAGAAATAAATAACCTGTGGAGTATTAACGGGTGAAGAAACCTCGTTTTTAATATTAGAACGGGCTGTTTTATACTGGCGTTTTCTCATCATTGAAAACAGCTGTAAAACAACGACTATAGTAAAAACAACAAAAATTAATCGATCAAAAGTATCCATAATTTTACAACTTATTTATTCTTTGGTGGACGAGCACCAGGGAAAGAATCATTAACAGGCGAATACTTAAAGAAGCCCTTTAATCCGATTCGATTAATCATGTAATAGGAAAAACACCCCGCACACCACCCGGATAAAGCAAATACGCCAAGAATAACAATCAACACACTTAAGCCCCAACCAATGACATCATTCCCCGTAATAAGAAAATAAACTGAACAGGAAGATACAAAAAAACCTATCGAAGAAGCAAACCGATGAGGCTGTAAGTGATCCTCACGATAGTCAGAGTTAATAATATTTAACGGCCTTAAAATAAAACGATAAAGTAGAATAAACGGATTGAGTGATGTAGAAATAACGGTTAATAAAAATATAACGACCTGAGCAGCAATAACCTCCCATTGATTTAATATAAAACCAGTTAGCAGCATTAACATTACGCAAAATTGCATAACGCGAAGTTCATTCTGATCAACCTGCTGTATTAATGTATTCTCTTTCATGATTAAGTACCCATATGTATCTAAACAGATTTAATGTGATTGTCATGAAATAGATTAAGCCAGATTTGCTATGATGATAATACAGAGCGTTTGAATATTAGTTATTCCAAAAAAGAATATTAATTAAAGGGGTCGGTGACAAATGATAATTAAAGGGGTCGGTGACAAA
>QFXC01000009.1:0-1176 GCA_003349885.1 endosymbiont of Galathealinum brachiosum
CCGCATCGCCAGCTAATCGCTCCACCAACATAAGAGCCAGTTCGTCGTTATCACTATTTGATAGCCATCTTGACATTACCTGGTCACCAGCAGCCATCATGCCATCCACTAAACCAGGTACCTTGCCAACAAATTCATACGCAAGTGTTGTAAAGCGTCTCAGTCGTTCCGTTTCGTCTTCGTATCTGCCGTCGCTTGAGGGTAGCATAGACCCACCAGCGTCACCCCAGCAACGCCATGGCACCAAACGTCCTGCTAAAACTAAATGTGCTGATAGTACTTATATTCTAAAGGAATCACAAACGACAACAATCTCTGTAAGGTCTGCCATGCCACCAATCGCCAGCGATAGTGACTCTTCTAAGTACCTAACATCGTCATTGTTCACGAAGGTCTCACGTAAACGCAAAATGAAGCCATCTCGCAAGGAAAACAATCACAGACGCCAGATGACACGTAGGCTAGACAGTAGCCCACACGGTCTACCCAACATAGAGAGGCCTATTAGCGTTGGAAACAGATTTCATGCACTAGCCGATACACCTACGTCACCATTAGCCAAAATTGACGATGACTCAAACGTCATAGGCCCTTCATCACCTGTTGTCACGGTCCCTTCACGCGTGCACAGAAAGGCGCCACACATCAAAAAAGCTATGCAAAAGTTACAGGCTAAAACTACTGTGACAGATAGAACAAAAACAAAGAAATTAGCCACAGGTGCCAGTATTAAAAAGCGAGTCGAAAAATATGACAAGCGTTCTGGGATAACCACTAAACATTCAACTTTGAACCACCCAGAAGAGCAAAATGAGCGTAGTCTGTTGAATCATGCGTTTAGCTACAAAAACTCGGTAGATATAGATGCGCAACAAAACTACAATCCGCAAATAGCATCTTCACAGGGCAAGCCGATTAAAAGATTTATGGAAACAAGTGAACAATGGCGTATTTTAATTAATCAGCAGACAACTTTAGACAGCATACCTGTGGGCAGGAAGGACAATGTCTATTATCTAGTTAATGCAGCCGATAAAGCGATCCAGCAGCGACATAGGAAATTAGAATATGAAGATGACTGCGGTGCTTGGGATAGCAAATATGCCTCAACTAAAAAGACGTTTTTCATCGTTAGCACGCAAGACGAGTTAAAGTTCGTTAAAAAAGTACGCAATC
>QFXC01000009.1:1262-3042 GCA_003349885.1 endosymbiont of Galathealinum brachiosum
CTGAAAAGAGATTCTAGTTATAAAAGACGCATTACCCGTTTTGACAAATTACAGCCTGGCACAGCAGATGACAATCGATGTAGCACTCTGATAGTTGAATATGTAGGAACATTCCCTAGTAAGACTTTACCGCACGGCAATTCAAAGGCAGCTCATGGTGATTATGTTAGAACATCGGTTAAAGTTAAAACTGCTATTCAGGACAGAGTTGTTAACAGTACGCCAAGACAGGTATATACAGATATGGTTTTAAATAGTTCGAGTAATGCTCCACAGAATCTTCGCCAAGTCCAAAATATTAAATACACAGTAGAAAAGAAAAAAAGACAAACGCGAACGGGCACCTCGATAAACCGAAAGAACAATGCAGATGATATACAGACATTACTCTCAATAATGCACGAACACCCCTTCATTCAAGAAATAGTACAAGCTAAGGATAAAGCGCCAACTGTAATATTGTACACAGACGATCAAATGACAGATATGCGTAACGTGTGCGAGTACCAGAATAGTGTACTAGGAGTAGATAGAACGTTTAACCTTGGCCCGTGTTTTGTAACTTTGTTTGTTTATAAAAATGTGAACATAATTCGTAGATCGAGCGGAAATCCACCGATTCAACTTGGCCCATTATATTTGCACTGGGATGGGGATTGTTCTACATATCACCGATTTTTTTCTCATATTAACTATAAAATAAACGAATTCTCAAACCCAATTGCAGTAGGATCGAATCATTTAGTTATAGGATCGGACGAAGAAAAGGCCATGACTAAAGCAATAAAAATGTGTTTTCCAAATTCGACCATGTTACTATGCGTTCGCCATCTGGAAGAAAACATGCGACGGTATTTACATAAAAAAGTAGGTGTCAATGACAAAACGGCGGCTAAAATAATTAACGACATTTTCGGAAAGAAAGGTTTAGTAAATAGTGATGATGCACATTCTTTTAACTTAGCAGCTGTCCATCTGGATGCATGCTACCATAGTCAAACACCCGCATTTTCAAAATATTTCAGTAATAAATTACTGCCACAACTGCGAGAGTATGTACACCTCCCCAAACTTAACAACAAATGGCTACCGTTAAAGTGGACTAATAATAACTGCGAGTCAATTAACCATATCTTAAAATTAACAGCAAACTGGAAATGTGCGAAATTACCGGACCTTATAGACAAATTACACGCTATTGCAAAGCTGCAGATTAGTGACATGCGCCGAGCACTACATGGTCAAGGAAACTATGAATTAGCACACCAATTAACACGTCTTGGGATTTCTCATAGTGCATGGGGTGCGAAATCACAGGCAGAGAAGGATAAATTGTTTACACGATTTTTAACTTACCACGAACAAACAGCGGCTAGAATGGTAACATCTTCAGACGGTAAATTAAAAATTCCTAGGACCCCAACTACAGCGAAAAAGCCCGGCCAGCGAAAGCGATGCCGAAGTCAACGTACCACATCAACGAAGCGTAGGAAAAAAATGTAGGAAAATCACTGCAACCTAACATTATGAAGACAAGCAGGCAGCGCGTAAATCATAAAATTATCTTAAATAAACATAAGCATACAATGTGATCAATTCGACAGTCCCACAAAAAGACTAAGGGTTATAATTATAGAACCGATGCTAGCCGGTGATGACGAGGTAGTCTCGCTCACCCATATTCGTGAAGCGCAAAAAGCTGTCGTTCGAGTCTGGGCGCGGTCTAGGGTAAAAACGTAACTGTACGAAATTAAAGCCCCATCGGCCTCTAAATTATTAC
>QFXC01000010.1 GCA_003349885.1 endosymbiont of Galathealinum brachiosum
GAGTTCGAGATGGGATCAGGTGGTTCCACTTCGCTATTGCCGCCAGGAAAGGCGTTTTGAGACTCTTCCGGTATCTCTACCGGGTCTCGTAACTGACTGAACTTATAGAAGCGTAAGTTCAGCCAATTTAAAATCTGGATTCAAGTTAGTTACACATACATCATCATTACTACTTTCATAGCCAATGTGATTAATTTTATTTCACGTTGCTTAATCATGTGTCACAACACCCAAGTCACTTGGGGTTATATGGTTAAGCCGCACGGGCAATTAGTACAGGTTAGCTTCAAGCATTACTGCTCTTCCACACCCTGCCTATCAACGTTGTAGTCTTCAACGACCCTTTAGAATCTTCAAGAGATTAGGGAAACTTCATCTTGAGGCCTGCTTCCCGCTTAGATGCTTTCAGCGGTTATCAGTTCCGAACGTAGCTACTGGGCAATGCCATTGGCATGACAACCCAAACACCAGGGGTTCGTCCACTCCGGTCCTCTCGTACTAGGAGCAGCTCCTCTCAAGTTTCCAACGCCCACGGCAGATAGGGACCGAACTGTCTCACGACGTTCTAAACCCAGCTCGCGTACCACTTTAAATGGCGAACAGCCATACCCTTGGGACCTGCTTCAGCCCCAGGATGTGATGAGCCGACATCGAGGTGCCAAACACCGCCGTCGATATGAACTCTTGGGCGGTATCAGCCTGTTATCCCCGGAGTACCTTTTATCCGTTGAGCGATGGCCCTTCCACTAAGAACCACCGGATCACTATGACCTGCTTTCGCACCTGCTCGACGTGTCTGTCTCGCAGTCAAGCGCACTTCTACCATTATGCTCATTGCGCGATGTCCGACCGCGCTGAGTGCACCTTCGTACTCCTCCGTTACTCTTTTGGAGGAGACCGCCCCAGTCAAACTACCCACCATACACTGTCCCTAACCCCGATAAGGGGTCCAGGTTAGAACGTCAAACATACCAGGGTGGTATTTCAAGGTTGCCTCCACCCAATCTAGCGATCGGGTTTCAAAGGCTCCCACCTATCCTACACAAGTAGGCTCAACGTTCAGTGCAAAGCTATAGTAAAGGTTCACGGGGTCTTTCCGTCTAGCCGCGGGTACACAGCATCTTAACTGCGATTTCGATTTCACTGAGTCTCGGGTGGAGACAGTGTGGCCATCGTTACGCCATTCGTGCAGGTCGGAACTTACCCGACAAGGAATTTCGCTACCTTAGGACCGTTATAGTTACGGCCGCCGTTTACCGGGGCTTCGATCAAGAGCTTCTCCGAAGATAACCCCATCAATTAACCTTCCGGCACCGGGCAGGCGTCACACCCTATACGTCCTCTTGCGAGTTTGCAGAGTGCTATGTTTTTAGTAAACAGTCGCAGCCACCAATTTATTGCAACCCTCATCCGCTTTGAAGAGCAAGTCTTCTAACAGTTAAGGGTGATCCTTCTCCCGAAGTTACGGATCCATTTTGCCTAGTTCCTTCACCCGAGTTCTCTCAAGCGCCTTAGAATTCTCATCCCACCCACCTGTGTTGGTTTGGGGTACGGTCCTGATAACCTGAAGCTTAGAGGATTTTCCTGGAAGTATAGCATCGACGACTTCACTCAAAAGAGAGTTGGTCTCGTGTCTCAGTCTTAAAAGAGTCCGGATTTTCCTAAACTCTAAACCTACACACTTTCCCCGGGACAACCATCGCCCGGTACGTCTAGCTTGCTCCGTCCCCCCATCGCAGTTATCAGCGGTACAGAAATATTAATCTGTTTCCCATCGACTACGTCTTTCGACCTCGCCTTAGGGTCCGACTAACCCTGCTCCGATTAGCGTTGAGCAGGAAACCTTGGGTTTTCGGCGTGCGAGTTTTTCACTCGCATTATCGTTACTCACGTCAGCATTCGCACTTCTGATACCTCCAGCAACCCTTACAGGTCACCTTCGCAGGCGTACAGAACGCTCCTCTACCGATCACACATAAGTGTAATCCCATAGCTTCGGTATATGGCTTAAGCCCCGGTAAATCTTCCGCGCAGGCCGACTCGACTAGTGAGCTATTACGCTTTCTTTAAAGGATGGCTGCTTCTAAGCCAACCTCCTAGCTGTCTAAGCCTTCCCACATCGTTTCCCACTGAGCCATAATTTTGGGACCTTAGCTGATGGTCTGGGTTGTTTCCCTCTTGACAATGGACGTTAGCACCCACTGTCTGTCTCCCATGCTCGCACTTTCTGGTATTCGGAGTTTGCAATGGTTTGGTAAGTCGGGATGACCCCCTAGCCATAACAGTGCTCTACCCCCAGAAGTGATACATGAGGCTCTACCTAAATAGATTTCGAGGAGAACCAGCTATCTCCGGGCTTGATTAGCCTTTCACTCCGATCCACAGCTCATCCGCTCATTTTTCAACATAAGTCGGTTCGGTCCTCCAGTTGGTATTACCCAACCTTCAACCTGGCCATGGATAGATCGCCCGGTTTCGGGTCTACACCTTGCGACTTGACGCCCTATTAAGACTCGGTTTCCCTACGCCTCCCCTATACGGTTAAGCTTGCCACAAAATGTAAGTCGCTGACCCATTATACAAAAGGTACGCCGTCACAGAACAAGTCTGCTCCGACTGCTTGTATGCACACGGTTTCAGGTTCTATTTCACTCCCCTCACAGGGGTTCTTTTCGCCTTTCCCTCACGGTACTAGTTCACTATCGGTCGATAAGGAGTATTTAGCCTTGGAGGGTGGTCCCCCCAAATTCAGACAGGATATCACGTGTCCCGCCCTACTCGATTTCACTTAAAAAGACCCTTCATATACAGGGCTATCACCTTCTATGGCTGCACTTTCCAGAGCATTTTATTAAGTCTTTATAAGCTTAAGGGCTGTTCCGCGTTCGCTCGCCGCTACTGACGGAATCTCGGTTGATTTCTTTTCCTCCGGGTACTTAGATGTTTCAGTTCCCCGGGTTCGCTCCCCTAACCTATGTATTCAGTTAAGGGTACCTGCAAGCAGGTGGGTTTCCCCATTCGGAAATCCCTGGGTCAAAGCTAGTTTGTCAGCTCGCCAGGGCTTATCGCAGACTACCACGTCCTTCATCGCCTCTTATCGCCTAGGCATCCACCGTGTGCACTTATTCACTTAACCATATAACCCTAAATAACCTGAGCTATTCAGCATTATATGCATGAACCACAAGTAATTAATGTTTGTACGCATTAATTAAGTTTTTTCTTGTGTGAGTAACACTTGATTAAACTACATGAAATTAAAATCACATTGTTTGTTTTTGATGCATGTGTTCCCGAATTTACTTTAGTTTACACGCTTAGTCTCATCAACTAAGCGAGTTATCTAAATACTTAAAACAGTAAACTGTTTCAAGTAATTCGTTAACTTGAATCCAAATTGTTAAATATCACGCCTCAAGGGCAATCTTCAATCTTTCGACCAAAGTAAAACAGTCTCGTTAGAGACCGCTTTAGTTTGGTGGAGCTAGGGAGGATCGAACTCCCGACCTCCTGCGTGCAAGGCAGGCGCTCTCCCAGCTGAGCTATAACCCCGGGAATTTACCAAACGGTAAATATCATTACTACCGGTTAAGCAGTAATGACATTTTGTGCAGATTGGATTTTTGAGATGCCGCGGTGTGCGCTAGCACATAAGGGATCTCGAAAATTCAATCTGCGCAAAATTGGTGGGTCTGGGTGGATTTGAACCACCGACCTCACCCTTATCAGGGGTGCGCTCTAACCAACTGAGCTACAGACCCGTAAATCGGTATTTTTGATATCGCTATCAATTGCCTTTTACTGTCTATATATCAGTACGGCTAATCGTCTTTCCTTAACGATTTTAAAAATCAGAGTAATAGATAACTTGTGTGGATGCTCGCAATCAACTTGCAACAGAGCTCTCTTTAAAGGAGGTGATCCAGCCCCAGGTTCCCCTAGGGCTACCTTGTTACGACTTCACCCCAGTCATGAACCACAAAGTGGTAAGCGTCCTCCCGAAGGTTAAACTACCTACTTCTTTTGCAGCCCACTCCCATGGTGTGACGGGCGGTGTGTACAAGGCCCGGGAACGTATTCACCGTAGCATTCTGATCTACGATTACTAGCGATTCCAACTTCATGGAGTCGAGTTGCAGACTCCAATCCGGACTACGACCGGCTTTGTGGGATTTGCTTGCTCTCGCGAGTTCGCTGCCCTCTGTACCGGCCATTGTAGCACGTGTGTAGCCCTACCCATAAGGGCCATGATGACTTGACGTCATCCCCACCTTCCTCCGGTTTATCACCGGCAGTCTCCTTAGAGTTCCCACCATTATGTGCTGGCAACTAAGGATAAGGGTTGCGCTCGTTGCGGGACTTAACCCAACATCTCACGACACGAGCTGACGACAGCCATGCAGCACCTGTCATTCAGTTCCCGAAGGCACCGAGTTATCTCTAACAAGTTCTGATGATGTCAAGGGTAGGTAAGGTTCTTCGCGTTGCATCGAATTAAACCACATGCTCCACCGCTTGTGCGGGCCCCCGTCAATTCATTTGAGTTTTAGCCTTGCGGCCGTACTCCCCAGGCGGTCAACTTCACGCGTTAGCTGCGTCACTAAGCCCCGAAAGGCCCAACGACTAGTTGACATCGTTTACGGCGTGGACTACCGGGGTATCTAATCCCGTTCGCTCCCCACGCTTTCGTGCCTCAGCGTCAGTTTTGGTCCAGTGAGCCGCCTTCGCCACTGGTATTCCTCCTAATATCTACGCATTTCACCGCTACACTAGGAATTCTACTCACCTCTACCAAACTCGAGTTATCCAGTTTCAAATGCAGTTCCCAGGTTGAGCCCGGGGCTTTCACATCTGACTTAAATAACCGCCTACGCACGCTTTACGCCCAGTAATTCCGATTAACGCTCGCACCCTCCGTATTACCGCGGCTGCTGGCACGGAGTTAGCCGGTGCTTCTTCTAAAGTTAACGTCAAGGACTAAGGTTATTAACCTTAATCTTTTCTTCACAATTGAAAGTGCTTTACAACCCGCAGGCCTTCTTCACACACGCGGTATTGCTGGATCAGGGTTGCCCCCATTGTCCAATATTCCCCACTGCTGCCTCCCGTAGGAGTCTGGGCCGTGTCTCAGTCCCAGTGTGGCTGATCGTCCTCTCAGACCAGCTATAGATCGTCGCCTTGGTAGGCCTTTACCCCACCAACTAGCTAATCTAACGCGGGCTCATCCAAAAGCGAAAGGTCCGAAGATCCCCTCCTTTCATCCGTAGATATTATTCGGTATTAGCCTGGTTTTCACCAGGTTGTCCCGAACTTCTGGGTAGATTCCCACGCGTTACTCACCCGTCCGCCACTCGTCAGCCAAGAGCAAGCTCTTGCTGTTACCGTTCGACTTGCATGTGTTAAGCATACCGCCAGCGTTCAATCTGAGCCATGATCAAACTCTTCAGTTTAATAACTAAATAGTGTTTTCATAGCTTTGTATACTACATATTACGTGTAATGTGTTGAAACAAAACTATGCCACTTCGCTCTTCAGCTCCGTGGTTATTTTTTGTCTCTGTGCTTGCTGACCACAAGCACCCACACAAATTATCTATTCTCTGATTGTTAAATATCATCGCTCGAGGCGAGCCGGCTAT